>DATCRI010000038.1 GCA_036569045.1 Chthoniobacterales bacterium
CCCGCGCTCAGCTCGACCGCGCAGGCCGCGGGCACCGGGCTCGCTCTGGCCAAGGGCACGGGCGCCGTCGCGATGACCGGCCTTTCCGGCGTGCTCGGCGGGATGTTTGCCGGTCTCGCCGGAGCGTGGTTCGGAATGAAATGCTCGCTGGATCACGCGGAGTCGGCGCGCGAGCGCCGCTTCATCGTCGGCGTCGCCTGGTGGACGGCTGGCACGATCGTCGTCTTCATGGCGGCCTTGATGGCGCTGCTCTTGTGGGGAAGGCCGCTGCTGGCCACGAGGCCGACGCTGTGGATCGCCCTGATGGCGGCGGACATTTTGCTGTTCACCGCAATGGGACTCGGTTTCGGAATCCTGAATAATCGCGCGCTTCTGCGCATCCGCGCGGAGGAGCGGGTCAAGCGCGGCGCGGATGCCGCGGAGACTGCGGACTGTTCCTTCGAATATCGCAGCCGTGGGGAATTCCTGGGATTGCCCTTGCTCCATGTGCGCCTTGGCGGGTCCCCGGCGTCCGTCGCGAAGGGCTGGATCGCCTACGGAAATATCGCGGTCGCGCCGCTGCTGGCCTTCGGCGGCATCGCGGTCGGCGGCATTTCCCTGGGCGGGGTTTCGATTGGTATTTTCACGCTGGGCGGAATCGGGATCGGGCTTTTCTCGTTCTCGGGCCTCGCGATCGGGGGCGTGGTGATGGGCGGGATCGCACTGGGATGGATTGCGATCGGTGGCGCGGCCTGGGGTGCGCTTGCGGCGTTCGGCGGACAGGCCTGGGCGGGCCTCTACGGTCTCGGCCGCCACGTCTCGGCGCCGCACGCGAACGACGCGGCGGCGAAGGCGTTTTTCCACGACCATGGCCTCATGCAGGTGGCCGGATGGATTGCGGACCACGGCTGGTGGGCGCAGGCGGCAGTCTTCGGCCCGATCCTGCTTGGGCTGCTTTGGATTCGCCGCCTTCGCCGGCAGCAGAAGTTGAGAAACGTGGCGTTACTTTTGGCGGCTTCGATTTTTGGGCTTTCGTGCGCGCCGAAAAAAGAGGAACAAAAATCCATGGACTTCGCCGTCAAGACCGTGCCGGAGACGTTGTTTTTCTGCGTGGATGAAGCCGTGACGCAGGCGGAAATTCCCGATTTCGCGATGCGGGCCATCGGGCCGCTCTACGAGGCGCTTGGGAAAGCCGGGCAGCATCCCGCGGGCGACCTGCAATTTCTCTGCCCGCAGTGGAATGGCCCCGAGGGTAAAAGCAAACTTGTGATCGGGATTCCCGTCGCGAGCGAGTTTCCTGCGAAGGCGCCCGCCTATTTTTGGAAGGCGCCGGCCTACCGGTGCCTGTGGACGGAATACGTGGGACCGATGTCCGGCATCAAGGACGCCTGGGCGCAACTCGGCGCCGCGGTTGAAAAAAGCGAGCACCGCTGCGCGGGCTCGTGGCGCGAGGTCTATGTCCACTGGGTCGCGCCGGAGTCCGCCGAGAACCGGACGGAACTCCAATCGGGGATCGAGTGACGCGACGTTAGTTGCCGGCGGGCTTTGTTTCCGGTTCGGCGAGGCCGCCGACGTTCAGGAAGGGAAGGACGCCGCCGCCCTGAATGCGCGGCAACACGCCGTCCCATTTTTCGACGGAGCGGAGCTGGATGATCTCCGGACTCGAGCGCAGGGCCTCGGCCTCGCGCTTGATGGCGTCGGCGCGGGCCTTCGACTGGACTTCGGTGCTGTAGGCGGAGGCTTCGGCGGCGAGTTTGGTTTCGGCGGCGGAGGCCTCCGCCTGGGTCACGCGCATGAGCTTCTCGTTCTTGGCGCGCAGGGCTTCCTGCTCGGCTTTCACTTTCGACTCGATGGCGCGATTGAACTCGCCGCTGAAGGCGAAGTCGGTGATGGCGACGTTGGCGAGCTGCACGGCGTTGCCGATTTCCTTCTCCTTGAGCGTATTGTCGATGAAGGTGGTGATGGCCTGCTGGATGGCCTGTTTGACGACGGCGCGCTTGGTGACGAGCTCTTCGGCGGTGTATTGGGCGGTCACGGCCTTCACGGATTCCTGAATCGCGGGCTCCACGATGGCCGCGGCGACGCCGTAGGTGTTGCCAATGCGCTGGTAAACCAGCGGCACGAGCGGGCCGATGAGCGAGTAGGCGACATTGACCTCCGTGGAGACGGTCTGGAGATCCTTCGAGGCGGCGGTGGCCTTTGCGTTGATGGGAACGAGGCGCACGTCGATCTGCTCGACCTGGTCCACGAAGGGCCGCTTGAAGTGCAGGCCTTCCGCGAGTGGCGCCATTTCGATCGCCCCGAAGCGCTTCACGACGCCGACGTGGCCTGCCTCGACGACGACGAAGAGGCTGCCGAGCAGGGCCACGGCCACGACGATGACGACGGCGAGAGGAATGAGGACTTTGGCAAAGGGATTCATGATAAACTAGATGTGGGTGATGACGGCTTCCCGGGTGAAGCGGACCTTCGCGCGGGCGGCGGATTTGTCTTCGGCGGAGCGGTAGCCGGCCGGACAGGCGGCGACGGTGAAATAGCCGGTGCCTTCGAGGCCGAGCGCCTTGTCGTAGGCGGCGGGGTCGAGGCCTTCCATCGGGCAGGTGTCGATTCCCAGCAGGGCGGCGGCGGACATGAATTGTCCCAGGGCAATGTAGACCTGGCGCGTGGACCAGGAGCGAATCTCGAGGCCAAAGGGGGGATTCTCCACGAATCCGGCAACGACCTTTTCAAAACCGGCGAGGCTCTCGACCGGGGTCCCCTGCACTTCGGCGGTGCGCTCGATGTGCCGGCGGACATCCGTCGCGTCGATGGGGTGCTTCACGGTGAAAACGACGACGTGCGAGGCGTCGGCGAGCTGACGCTGTCCCCAGGAAAGGCCGACGAGGGATTCCTTGACGGCCTGGTCGGTGATCACGAGGAATTTCCATGGCTGAAGGCCGAAGGATGACGGTGCGAGCACGAGAGCGTCCTCGAGCGCGGCCCACGTCTCGGCGGGGATCTTCTTCGCGGGATCGAATTGCTTGGTGGCATAGCGCCAGCGGAGCGCGGAGAGCAGGGTGGCGCCGGAAATAGGGTCCATGGCGGGTCATCGGAGCGGGCAAGGCCGGATTCGGCAAGGGGAAAACGGAGGCGGAATGGTTGACTTCCGGTCAATCGGTTGCATAACAAGGTTCCTCCTATGCGGCAAATCCTGAGGGCTCTCGCTTTTCTCGGCGTGGTGGCGCACGCCTCCGCGCTCACGATCACCATCGATGAAACCTACGCCGCGGGCTATTTTGACGGTAATCCGCAGGCCAAGGCCACGATGGAAAAGGCCGCCAGCGACCTCACCGCCGCACTGACGACCTCGCTCGGCGCCATCACGACGGATAAGTTCACGGGGCATCAGGGAACAGCCAGCGCGACCTTCGACTGGGACCTCATGACGCGGAATCCCTCGAATTTGTCGCAGCAGATTACGCTTCCGACGTTTCCCTTTGCTGACGGCGTCTTTAAGGTCTTCGCCGGAGCCACGACCGCCATCACGGGTGATGGACAGACCCTCGGCGCCGGCGCCCCGGTGAGCATGTCCTACCAGCTCGATGCCGAGGGCACCTCCGATGCGGAAATCGTCGCGGCTCTTCAGAAAGCGGTCGTCATTTCGAACGATGCCCTTTCCCGCGTCGCCGGGCCGAAGATCAACTCGGTTGACGACCAGGTGACGATCGGGGCTCAGACCGTGAACTACACGGTGAGCTTCGGGCCGATTGCCGGATTTCTCACGTTCGACGTGAACGAGAGCTGGCATTTCGACTGGCAGACGCCGCCCGGCGCCGGGGAATACGATTTCTACACCGTGATGCTGCACGAGATGATGCACAGTCTCGGCCTGGGGAATTCCTTCGCCTGGAATTCGATGACGTCCAACGGAACCGACTGGACCGGCCCGAACGTCATCGCGCTGAAAGGCAATGGCGCCGGATTGATCCATCGATATTACAACGAGGGCACGCCGGATCAGACGACAGACGGTGCGCACATCATGCCGGGAACCATGAGCACGACGGTGGAAGGGGGCGTCGCCCAGGAAGCGGTGATGACCCCGAGCATCGGCAAGGGCGAGCGCCGCCTGATCACGCAGCTCGACGTCGCCTTCCTCAAGGATCTCGGCTACGTGCCCACCCCGACGCCAACGCCTCCTTCCGATCCGCCGGTCGATCCGCCGGCGCCTCCCGAGCCGGAGGCTCCCGCGACCCCGGCCACGATCGGAAAGGTTGCGAAAAAGGTCACGAAGCCGAAGGCCACCGTGAATCTTGCCGCGCCGACGGGCGGAGCCTACCTCGAGTATTCGCTCAACAAGGGACCGTTCGTGAAGGCGAAGGGCAACAAACTCAAGCTCAAGCTGCTGCCCGGCAAGAACGTGATCCTGATTCGCTCGACAGATCCCACGACGGGCAAATCCTCACCGACCAAAAAGGTGGTCATCAAATACACGGCGCCGTAGGCCGCGCCTCGCGCACGGCCTGGTCAAACGAAGGACGGGCCTAGTTGGCGGCCTTTCGCGCGCGGCGGGCGTCGATGAACGACTTCACGCACAGCGCGACGAAAACGAGACTGATCACGCCCATCGCGAGCTGCTCGATCTGCGGCGGGTTGCCGGCCATCAGTTTCGGGAAGCTTTTCAGGCTCATTCCGAGGCCGCCGGCGGTGCCGATGAGACCCAGCAGCGCCGCGACGTGCATGACGTGCATGCGGAGTTTCGGCACGGCGATGGCGGCGGCGCCGCAAAGGAAGATGACGATCCCGAGGTAGGTCGGAATGAGGGCTGTCTTGTGAATGGAGCCGGTTGCGATGAAGAAGGCGCCGCCGAGGGCGGACAGCACGAAACCGAAAATGATCGAGAGAGCGGGCATGTTCATGTGGCGGACACTATGAGGCTGCCGCGAGGTCGAGATCAATGCTCACGGGGCAGTGATCGCTTCCGAACACGTCCGGATGGATCGCGGCGGCGCGTAGTGCAGGACGAAGTGCCGGGGAGATCAAAAAGTAATCGATGCGCCAACCGACGTTCCGCGCGCGGGCGGACCCCATCTGGCTCCACCACGAGTAGTGGCCGCCGTCCTTTTGAAACTCGCGAAACGTGTCGATGAAGCCGGCCGCGACGAAGGCATCGAACCCGGCGCGTTCCTCCTTCGTGAAGCCGTGCGTGTTCTCGTTGCCCTTGGGCCGGGCGAGGTCGAGCGGTGTATGGGCGACGTTGAGATCGCCGCACCAGACGACAGGCTTCGTCTGCTCGAGGCCTTTCAAATACCCGAGGAAATCGCGGTCCCAGGCCTGGCGGTAGGGCAGCCGGGAGAGGTCGCGCTTCGAGTTCGGCACGTAGACGTTCACGAGATGGAACGCGGGAAACTCCGCGGTGATCACGCGGCCTTCGCGGTCGTGCTCCTCGTGGCCGATGCCGCAGGTGACGGCGAGTGGCGGCGTCTTCGCAAAGATCGCGGTGCCGGAGTAGCCGGGCCGCTCGGCGGCGTTCCAGATGCGCTCGTAGCTGCCGCGCCACTCGATGTGCGTGAGCTGGTCGGGCCGGGCCTTCGTTTCCTGCAGGCAGACGATGTCGGCCCCGTCCTTTTCGAGCCAGTCGCCGAAGCCCTTGTTCTGCACGGCGCGGATGCCGTTGACGTTCCAGCTGACGAGGCGCACGGCGATAAAATCAGGCTGCGCCGGCGAGGCGGAGATCGGCGCGCACGCCGTGGTGATCCGAGACGAGCGTGGGAATCACGTCGACGTGCTCGACCTTGAGGCCGGAGTTGTAGAAGAGGTGGTCCATCACGTAGGGCCGGCGGCGCCAGGTGGGCTCGGTATTCTGCGCGGTGCGGTAGCCGGCGTCGCGGAACTGCTCGACGAGGCCTTCGCCCGGCGCGCAGTTGAAGTCGCCGGCGAGCAGGGTGGGAATCTCGGACTCGCGCAGCGCGGCCTCGACGATCGCGCGTTGCTCGGGGTGCTCGTTGCTGGCGCCGTTGATCATGAAAAACGCCTGCAGGTGCGTGTTGAAAAGCTGCACCGTGCGGCCCGCCACGCGCATCTTCGCGCCGATGAGCTGCCGATACGAAGGTTCCACCATGCGGCCTTCGAACTCGAATGCGATGGGTGCCGGCGGCAGATCCACCGAGACGAAATCGACCAGCGGCGCGCGGGCGAAAATGGCCAGCGCCACGCCGAAGGGCAGCTCGTCGGGGTTTACGCGCGGGTAGGCAAACACGCCGTGGTAGCCGTGCAAGGCCTCCTCGAGGCGGGTGAAATTGGGCGGCGGCTGCACCTGCTCGCCGCCCGGCCGCGCCTGCTCGACTTCCTGCAGAAAAATGACGTCGGTGTCCGCTTCCCGGATGAACGAGATCGAGTCCTCGATCCGAATCGGGGCCCGATCCGGATCGGTCGGATCCCAGGCCTGGCCGAACTGCATATTGAGGGTGAAGGCGGAAAATTTCACGTGGGAGAAGGTGGCGGCGCGTCGTCTTGCCACGCCGAAGTGGCGCCTGTATAAACGTCCGGACCGTTCCTTGCAACATGCACAAACGCCGCTCGATTCGCCATGGCGAAAGCTCCGGAATCGGCAAAATTTGCCTCCGCAGCTTCCCGGCGAATGCCGGGAGGATGCCCGCGGAAAAACACCCGACTGGCGATGTTTGAGCCCCCCCCTTTTTCTCGATGAAGCCTTCCTTTTTTGTTGTCGCCCTGCTGGGTCTCTCGATGGCGGTGGTCCGCGCGGAGGATCGGCTCACCGCCGATCTCACGGGCGATATCGAGGTGGAGGGCATCAGCGAGGCCGGCCACGTCGTCGGCGATGGCGTCCCGAGCTACCAGCGCCAGCCGGCCACCGGAAAGATAAGCGTCACCACAAATCGGGGGCGGGTTTATCGTGTGGAAACCTACTCGGAATGGAGCGCGGAGAATGGCGTGCGCGGCCGCGTCTGGGAGAAACTCTGGGTCTCCGGCGGCACCTACACGGGCTGGAGCGAGCGACTGCTGATTGCGGGCGAGACGATCAGCTTCTCGCGCAACGTCATCGACGGAGACATCGAGCAGGAGCTCAAGCCCGATGGCAGCGGCTTCATCGAATGGACGGTCGCAGGGGTGAACAACGCGATCGAGCCCGCGGAAACCGACGGGACCGATACCACCACCGAGACGAATCCGGACGACAAGGATCTGCCGACGGTGGAGATTCTCGACGAAGGCGAGTTCGACGGGGTTTCCGATCGCCGGATCGAGATCGCCACCGATGGCGATCACCGTCCCGTGGTCACTTTCCGGGACAATGGCTATTCCCGCGTCGGGTCGGACACGGAGACCGACGAGCTCGGCCTCACCGTCGACCAGAAGGTCCGTCTGGAGGGCGAGGGCCATGGCGACCTCAGCTACGAGCCTCGCGCGGAGAGCTCCCCTTCGCCGTCGCCGTCGCCGTCGCCGTCGCCCACGCCGGATCCGAACGAAGAACTCTAGCCCGAGATGGGGGAGCCGGCCCGGTTTGGAAACTACGAGGTGCAGCGCCGGGACGATGGCTCCGCGGTGGAACTCGGCCGGGGCGCGATGGGAATCACCTATCAGGCGCGGGACTCGCGGAATGGCGCGCTCGTTGCGCTGAAGGTGATCAACGCCGACCGGCTGGGACGCGAGATGTCGCGGCGGCGGTTCATTCGCGAGGCCCGGGTCGCCGGCGAGGTCGATCACCCCAATGTCGCCCGCGTGTTTCAGCAGGGCGAGCAGGACGGCGTGTGCTTCTACGCGATGGAATTCATCGACGGTGAGACGCTGCTGGCGCTCCTCCAACGCGAGGGTGCGCTTCCGACGCCCCGGGCCCTGGAAATTGCCGCGCAGGTTGCGGATGCCCTGGCCGCGGCGGCCGCGCGGGGCCTCGTCCATCGCGACATCAAACCGTCGAACATCATGCTCGAGCGAAGCACCGGCGCCACGAAGCTCATCGATTTCGGCCTCGCGAAACATGCCGCCGACGAGGCGGGCGACGCGGATGCCTCGACGCTCACGCACGCGGGATTCCTTGGCACGCCGCATTTTGCCAGCCCGGAGCAGCTCGAGGAACGCGAGCTCGACCCGCGGAGCGACATTTACAGTCTCGGCGCCACGCTCTACTTCGCGCTCACCGGCCGCACGCCCTTCACCGGCTCGCTCGCGCAGGTGATGAGCCAGCACCTGCGCGCCGCGCCCTCGCGAGACGGCCTGGTGGGTCAACCGGAGGCCGTGGCAAATCTCGTCGAGCGCATGATGGCGAAGGATCCGGCGGATCGCCCCGCGTCGCCGGCCGTTCTCCGTCAGGAAATCCGGCGCTGCCTCGAGGAGATCGCGGCAGCGAAGACGGGCGTCGCTGGCGGAGCGCCCGTGCTCGACGGCGAGGGGGAAACGATGACCGACGTCGTCGAGGAGTCCGAAATGCAGACCCTCGTGCCGGGCTCGATCCTCGCGGGGCGTTTCGCGTTGCTTGAAGAATACGCTCCCGGAGAGTTTGGCCGCACCTTTCGCGCCCGCAATCTCGAGACCGGCGAGATCGTGGCGGTGCTCGTGCTCGATCGGGATCTTCTGCCGACGAGCGACGCCTACACGCGGCTGGAAAATGCGGTGAACGCCCTGCAGGCGATCCGGCATCCGGCGGTGGTTCCTGTGCATTCCATCGAGTGGGCGCCACCGCATTGCTGGATTTCCCGGGAGTGGATCGAAGGAACGCCGCTCCTCGAGCTCCTTCGCCGCGGAATGTCCGTCGGCGATGCCTGGCATCTGCTCACGGCGCTCGCCGGCGGTCTCGATGCCGTGCAGCGCGCCGGCGCCCCTTGCCCGACTCTGGCCGCACGATGGATCACCCTCGTCCCGGGGCCCGGCGGCGGGTTGCTGCCGAAGTTCAACGCCCTCAATCTCTCCCACGTGGCGCCCCGCCTGCCCGCCGAGGTTCGGTTTCACCGCCGCACGGGAGCGGATTTCGTCACGGCGCTGGCGGGGCTGGCCTATGAAATGTTTGGAGGCTCCCTCGCCGGCAACAGCGATCAGACATTCGTTCCCATGCGCGATTTGCCGGCCGAAACGAACCTCCTCCTGCGGCGTGCCCTGCATTCCGAGCACGGGTTTCACTCTCCCGGGGCGTTCGCCGCAGCGCTCGGCGACACATTGGGAGATCGTTCGGACGCTCCCGCGGGAATTTCCGCTCAGCCCTTGCCAAGTCGAAATTGAATGGGTAAGCGGGTGACTCGCAATACCTCGAAAGGCGCGTCACGCGACTCGCGAGGTCAGCCGCACGACGAATGAACATCCACGAATTTCAGGCCAAACAACTTTTTGAAAAATACGGCGTCGCCACGCCGAAGGGTTTCCCCGCCACCACCGCCGCCGAGGCGAAGGAGGCCGCCGCCAGGCTCGGAGTCAGCAATCTCGTCGTGAAGGCGCAGATCCATGCCGGCGGCCGTGGCAAGGGCACTTTCACCAACGGCTTCAAGGGTGGCGTCCAGCTCGTCGAGAGCGCCGAGGCCGCCGAGGAGATCGCCGGCAAGATGCTCGGGCAGACCCTCGTCACGCACCAGACCGGCCCCGATGGCCGCGTGGTGAACACCGTTCTCATCGCCGAGAGCGTCGACATTGAAAAGGAATTCTACTTCGCCATTCTCGTGGATCGCGCCATTTCGGGCCCGATCATCATCGCCAGCACCGAAGGCGGTGTGGATATCGAGACGGTCGCCGAAGAAACGCCGGAGAAGATCCTCCGCGAGCCCGTCGACCCCACCCTCGGCCTCCAGGCCTACCAGGCCCGCAAGATCGCGAAGCAGCTCGGCTTCACCTCGGCGCAGATGCCGAAGGCCGCCAAGATCTTCCAGGCGCTCTACAAGCTCTTCATTGCCACCGATTGCTCGATGGTCGAGGTGAACCCGCTTGTGATCACGAAGACGGGCGACGTGCTCGCGCTCGACGCGAAGTTCGGCTTCGACGACAACGCCCTTTACCGCCACCCCGAGATCGTCGCCCTGCGAGACGTCGCGGAGGAGGATCCCCGCGAAGTCGCGGCCTCCGAGTATGGCCTTAATTACATCGGCCTCGATGGCGACATCGCGTGCCTCGTGAACGGCGCCGGCCTCGCGATGGCCACGATGGACATCATTCAATACGCGGGCGGCACGCCGGCGAACTTCCTCGACGTGGGCGGTGGCGCCAGCAAGGAGCAGGTCACGGCGGCGTTCCGGATCATCCTCGGCGACGCCAACGTGAAGGGCATCCTCGTCAACATCTTCGGCGGCATCATGGACTGCAACATCATCGCCACGGGCATCGTCGAGGCCGCCCGCGAGACGCACCTTTCCATTCCGCTCGTCGTCCGCCTCGAAGGCAACAACGTCGCTGCCGGCAAGAAGACGCTCGCCGAAAGCGGGCTCACCCTCATCTCCGGGGACGATATTCTCGACGCCGCGAAGAAAATTGTCGCCGCCGTCAAAGCCGCCGCCTGATTTCATACCTCTACGCCTCACTGACATGGCCATCCTCGTTACACCCGAGACCAAAATCCTCGTTCAAGGCATCACCGGTAGCTTCGGCGCCCGTCACGCCCAGCTCAGCCTCGACTACGGCAGCCAGCTCGTCGCCGGCGTCACGCCCGGCAAGGGCGGACAGCTCTTCTCCGACAAGGTGCCGATCTTCGACACCGTCGTCGAAGCCGTCGCCCAGACCGGCGCGACCGTTTCCGCGATCTTCGTTCCGCCACCCTTCGCCGCCGACGCGATTCTTGAAGGCGTCGATGCCGGCCTCGATCTCGTCGTCTGCATCACCGAGGGCATCCCGGTGAACGACATGGTGAAGGTCAAGCACGCCATGAAGGGCTCGAAGACCCGCCTCATCGGCCCGAACTGCCCCGGTCTCGTGACTCCCGGCACGGGCGAAGGTTCGCACGGCGGCTGCCGCATCGGCATCGCCCCCGGCTACATTCACAAGAAAGGCAACGTCGGCGTGGTTTCCCGTTCCGGCACCCTCACCTACGAAGCCGTCTGGCAGCTCACCACCCGGGGCTACGGCCAGAGCACCTGCGTCGGCATTGGTGGCGATCCCGTCAACGGCACCTCGCACCTCGACGTGCTCAAAATGTTCAACGAAGACCCCGAGACCGAGTCGATCATCATGATCGGTGAGATCGGCGGCACCGCCGAGGAAGAGGCGGCCGCGTGGGCCAAGGAAAACTGCAAGAAGCCGATCGCCGCGTTCATCGCCGGCGCGACCGCGCCTCCCGGACGCCGCATGGGCCACGCCGGCGCGATCGTCAGCGGTGGCAAAGGCACCGCGGCGGCCAAGATCGCTGCGCTGGAAGATGCCGGCATCGCCGTTTCTCCGACGCCCGCCGAGATGGCCGACACGTTGATCGCCCGCCTGAAGCGCTGAGCGAAATCTTTTCCCGCACCAACGGAGGGCATGAAGCCACGAAGAAATTTTCTTCAAAACTTCATGCCCTTCTTGGCGTAAAGCTCTCCTCAAATTACATTCTCAACGCAGTCTGAGCATGTAACGTGCTCAGACTGCAACCGGACCACCCTCAAACGTAAAAAGCATATGCCCGTTATCGCCAAAGGACTCGAAGGAATCGTCGCAAACTCCACCACCCTCAGTGATGTGCGTGGCGCGGAAGGGGTGCTCATCTACGCCGGTTACAACATCAACGAACTCGCCGGGAAGGTCTCCTACGAAGAAATCGTCCACCTTCTCTGGACCGGGCATCTGCCGAACCAGGCCGAACTCGACGCCCTGAAGAAGGAACTCGCCAGCCTGCGCGAGCTGCCTCAGGGGGTCATCGATTTCATCAAGTCCGTTCCGAAGACGGCGAATCCCATGGATGTGATTCGCACGGGCGTTTCCATGCTCGGCCTCTTCGACGAGAGCCCCGGCGACGATCAGGACGCGGCGAAGAACCGCCATCGTGCCGCCAGCATCACCGCCAAGGTCGGCGTGATCGCTGCGTATTTCCACCGTTCGCGCCAGGGGCTCGACCTGCCGCCCGTCCGCACGGATCTCAGTGAAGCGGGCCATTTTCTTTACCTCCTCAACGGCGAAACGCCTTCGCAGGACGCGACCGACACGCTCGACATCGCCTACGTGCTCCACGCGGACCACGGCATGAACGCATCGACGTTCTCCGCTCGCGTGACGATCGCGACGCTCAGCGACATCTACTCCGCCATCACCTCGGCCATCGGCACGCTCAAGGGCCCGCTCCACGGCGGTGCGAACGAAGGCGTGATCCACATGCTCCAGGAGATCGGTGACGAGGACAAGGTCGACGCCTGGGTCGAGGATGCCCTCGCCCAGAAGAAGAAAATCATGGGGATCGGCCACCGCGTTTACAAGGTGCTCGATCCCCGCGCGCCGCACCTCCGCACGATGGCGGTGAAGCTCAGCAACGAGCTCGGCGAGCCCAAGTGGATCCACATGAGCGAGCGCATCGCCGCCATCATGAAGGAGAAGAAAGGCCTCAACGCCAACGTCGATTTCTATTCCGCCACGGTCTACTACTCGCTCGGCATCCCGACCGACATGTTCACGCCGATTTTCGCGGTCGCCCGCACCTCGGGCTGGACGGCGCACGTCCTCGAGCAGCTTTCCGACAATCGTCTCTACCGGCCGCTCAGCGAATACGTCGGCCCGGAGCCCGGCAAGACGGTCGTTCCGCTCAGCGAGCGCTAACGCGTCCCGAACCTCGAGCCGGCGGGAGTTTCGGAAAATTTTTCGAAATTCCGCCGGCGGATCGAGGGGCATGCACGCGGGACCGCCAGCCGCCGCGATTACAGTGCAGCCCGGGTCGCGATCAAACGCCCACGTATTTTCGATGGGCAAACCGGAGTTTTCCGCAAAGAATCACAAGGCGCTCTCTCCCAATGAATCCCACGCTTCTCTCCGACGACGATTACTACCCCCTCATTGAAGCCCGCCATTGCGATCCGTTCCGACTTCTCGGTTTTCGAAGCCCGAATGAATCGACCGTCGTCCGCGTTTTTCGCCCGGATGCGGCAGAGGTGAAGATCGTCGAGGAAGGTGGCACCGGCCGGAGCTGGGCGCTCGCGAAGAAGGATCACCACGGCGTCTTCGAAGCCGAACTCGGCAAGGAACCGGCGCCGCTGAGCTACCGCTGCGAATACGTTGGCCACAACGGGGAGACGTGGTCGCAGCTCGATCCCTACGCGTTCCCGCCGGTGCTCGGCGACATCGATATCTACCTCTTCAACGAGGGCACGCACTACGACATCTACAAGAAGATCGGTGCGCACATGATCGAGCTCGAAGGCGTGCGCGGCGTGCACTTTTCGGTCTGGGCGCCGAATGCCCAGCGAGTGAGCGTCGTCGGCGATTTCAATCACTGGGACGGCCGCGTGCACCCGATGCGCAAGATGGTGCCGGCCGGCATCTGGGAAATCTTCATCCCGGAGGCGCCCGAGGGTTCGCATTACAAATTCGAGATTCGCGGGCCGCACGGCGAAGTCTTCCTGAAGACGGATCCCATGGCGCTCTACGCCCAGCACGGCACGCAGACCGGCTGCATCGTCTTCGACATCAATCGCTACACGTGGTCCGACGACGAATGGATGGCCGCCCGCGCCGAGCGCGACGCGATCCACTCACCGATGAGCATCTACGAGGTGCATCTCGGCTCCTGGCAGCGCGTTTGGGAGGAAGGCGACCGTCCCCTCAGCTATCACGAGCTGAGCGAGCGCCTCATTCCCTACGTGAAGGAAATGGGATTCACGCACATCGAGCTCATGCCCGTCTCGGAGCATCCGTTCGACGGCTCCTGGGGCTACCAGGTCGTCAACTACTATGCGCCGACGAGCCGTTTTGGGAATCCGGATGACTTCCGCGCGTTCGTCGACAAATGTCACCAGGCCGGCATCGGCGTCATTCTCGACTGGGTGCCCGGCCACTTTCCGAAGGACGCTCACGGCCTCGCGAAGTTCGACGGCACCTGTCTTTACGAGCACCCCGACTGGCGAATCGGCGAGCACAAGGAATGGGGCACCCTCGTCTTCAACTACGCGAGCAACGAAGTCTGCAATTTCCTCATCGGCAACGCCCTCTTCTGGCTCGATGAATACCACCTCGACGGTCTTCGCGTGGACGCCGTCGCCTCGATGATCTATCTCGACTACTCGCGCAAGGCCGGCGAGTGGGTGCCGAATTGCTTCGGCGGGCGCGAGCATCTCGACGCGATCAACTTCCTCAAGAAATTCAACGAGGTCTGCTACAGCCGCCACCCCGGTATCATGACGATCGCCGAGGAGTCGACCTCCTGGGGCGGCGTTTCCAAGCCGACCTACCTCGGCGGCCTCGGCTTCGGGTTCAAGTGGAACATGGGCTGGATGAACGACTCGCTGCGTTACATCGCGAAGGATCCCATCTATCGCCGTCACCATCAGGGCGACATCACGTTCTCGATGCTTTACGCGTTCACCGAGCATTTCATCCTCGTGCTCAGCCACGACGAGGTCGTGCACGGCAAGGGCTCGATGATGACCAAGATGCCCGGGGACGATTGGCAGAAATTCGCGAATCTCCGCATGTTCCTCGCGTGGATGTGGGCGCATCCGGGCAAGAAGCTGATTTTCCAGGGCATCGAGTTCGGCCAGTGGTCCGAATGGAACCACGGCCGCAGCCTCGACTGGCACCTTACCCAATACCGCCCGCACGCCGGGTTGACGCGCCTCGTCCAGCATCTCAACTGGCTCTACACGAGCGAGCCCGCCTTCTGGGAGCACGACGACTCCTACGAGGGCTACGAGTGGATCGATTTCAACGACGCCGACAACACGACGTGGTCGTTCATGCGCAAGGCCAGCTCCGGAGCGACGATCGCCGTCGCCGTGAACGCCACGCCCGTGGTCCGCAAGCAATACCGCCTCGGCGTCAATGCCCCTGGCTGGTATGAGGAAGTCCTCAACAGCGATGCCGAAGCCTACGGCGGCAGTAACGTCGGGAACTACGGCGGTCGCCATGCCGACGAAATTTCCTGGCAGGGCAAACCCTACTCGATTCTCGTCGATTTACCGCCCCTCGCCGTCATCGCATTTAAACACTGCGGATGATCCAAGGTTTCGAAATCCCGCCTCAAAATCCATTGACGCTCAGAGGCGTGAATGCGTAATTAACTCACTCCCATTCCAGATAAATGAAAATTGCCCGCAAAAACTCAGCGTTCACCCTCATCGAGCTGCTTGTCGTTATTTCCATCATCGGCATTCTTGCGACCCTCGCGATTCCGGCCATTCAGAATGCCCTCGTTTCGGGGCAGATGACGGGCACGTTGAATAACGCCCGCCAACTTCAAATCGCCACCCAGATGATGTCGCTCGACACGGCGAACTCGGGTGACGGCCTCCAGTGGACGATGGTGGCTTCCACGAGCGGCGATCAGCCGACGCCCGCCTCGCTGGCAACCTACTTCCAGGCGCTCACGACGAACAACTACCTCAGCGTCAACGATCTTCGTAAGCTCCTCACCGCTCCGGGCGTCGCTCCGGGTGCTTCGCTGAGCAACTTCGGCGCGAACAACATCGCCTTCAAGTTCTTCCAGGTCAGCGAGCAGTCGCCTTCCGACCAGCCGCTCGTCGTGACGCGGAACTGGAGTGGCAACACGCTCAACGCCAAGACCTCGCCCTACGGCAACAAGGGCTTCGTGGTCTTCGCCAAGGGTGGCAGCGGCGGTGTCTACAAGCGCGTCACCGACGCCGCGAGCACGAACATCTTCCCCAAGGGAGATGGCTACACCACCGACACGATCAACTAAGCAGATCGATCACCTTTCAAAACGCCCTTCCGCGAGTTATCGAGGAAGGGCGTTTTTTTTGTGATCTGACGCCATGAAGACATTGCCCTTCCTCTCCGCGATCGCCGCATTTTTCCTTCTCGCCGGATTGGCGGGATGTGGATCGAAACCGGCGGACAACGCTC
This sequence comes from Chthoniobacterales bacterium, assembly GCA_036569045.1. Taxonomy (NCBI): domain Bacteria; kingdom Pseudomonadati; phylum Verrucomicrobiota; class Spartobacteria; order Chthoniobacterales; species Chthoniobacterales bacterium. The sequence continues at coordinate 15,928 of DATCRI010000038.1, forward strand.
TCGTGGTGGGGATGGACCTGAGCTATCCGCCATTCGAGACGATCGACAGAGCCGGGCAGCCGATGGGCGTGAGCGTCGATCTCGCGAAAGCGCTGGGGGAATTCCTTCATCGGCCCGTGCGCATCGAGAACATTCCGTTCGTGGGACTCGTGCCGGCTCTCAAATCGCGCCGCGTGGACGTCGTGATTTCCTCGATGACGGATACTCCCGAGCGGCGAAAATCCATCGCGTTTTCCGATCCCTATCTCACGATCGGCCTGGCGTTGCTCGTGGGAAAAAATTCGCCGATTCGATCGGCGGCGGAGCTGGATCAGCCAGGGCGCACGCTCGTGGTGCGGCAGGGAACGACGGGAGAGGTCTGGGCGAGAGCGCACCTCGGGACGGCGCGCGTTCTGGCGGTCGAAAAGGAATCGTCCGCGGTGCTGGAGGTCATGCAGGGTCGGACCGACGCCTTTCTCTACGACCAGATGTCGGTCTGGCAGAATGGGAAGCAGCATCCGGAGGCGCTGCAGGCCGTGCTCGAGCCGGTGCAGCGCGAGAACTGGGCGATCGGACTCCGGCTTGGAGACGACGAGCTGCGTGAACAGGTGAACGCGTTCCTCCGCGATTACAAGGCTGCCGGCGGTTTCGAAAAACTGGGCGACAAATATCTCGGCGAGCAGAAGCGTGATTTCCGCGAGCGCGGCGTGCCGTTCTATTTCTGAGAGCCGCCGTCGCGGAACCACGCAGCGTCGCCGGCTTCCCAGAGCAGGTCGTCCGCGGGCGGCTCGATCCTTCCCAGAGCGCGATGCAGCAGGGCGACGGGCGACGGGCCGCCGGATTTCCCGGGCGGAAGGGTAAAGACGTGCAGGGCATGCTTTGCGCGGGTGAGGCCGACATACCAGACGCAGAGCGCATCGTAGGCGGCGTCGTTCACTTGCTGCCGCTGCGCGCGATGAAGGACGGGATCCATCCCCGCGATGGCGGAGGACGGGCGGTGCAGCAGCCATTCCGTGGTGAGAGGCTCTCCCCGCCAGCTCAGGAAGGCCTGCCGCGGAACGCTGTCCATCCGGGCGTTGTCGAAAACCGGAAGGAACACGATGTCGAACCCGAGGCCCTTCGAGCGATGGATCGTGAGAATTTGCACGTTGGCGGTGGAGGCCGTCTGGCGGCGACCGTGCGTGGCCGTGAGGGTGAGGAAGCCGTCGAGACCGTCCCGCCCGCTGACATCGTGCTGGCGCGCGAGCTCCAGCAGCAGGTGCAGGCGCTGGCGGCTGAAGGCATCCTCCGGCCCGCCATCCGGGAGCCGGGCGATGATCGCCCGCAGCGCGGCCTCGAGACCGGTTGCGGTGAGGCGGATGAAGAACCACGAGCGCAGCGCGGGCCAGCCGTCCGCATCGAGCAAGGCGCGCAGCGGCGACATCTCCACGACCAGGCGCGCAGCGGAGTCCCCGGGATGCGCGATGGCCGCGATGAGGGCGAGCAACGTGCGATTGACCGGTGCGTCGATGGCGATCTGTTCGTCGGTCTCCGCGGCGACCTGGAGAAAGCCGCGTTCACGGAGGGCGGCGGCGAGTTCACGCGCAGCGGAGTTGTCGCGAGTGAGGATGGCGCAGGTGAGCCCGCGCCCGATGGGGTCGATGCGTCGGATCTCAGCCAGCACGCGGTCCGGCAGCTCGTCCTCCTTTTCAAGCAGTCGCACGGTGGCGTGCCCTTTGCGATGAGGTGCGGCAGACTCGTGAAGCATCCAGAAGCGCTGCCATTCGGAAACGATCTCCGGGGGCAGGCCGTTTCCGAGATCTGCCGCCACGTTTCCGTAGCGATTCACGAGCTCGATTACGGCGGGATCGGAGCGATAGGACTTCACCAGCGCGCGCTCGTGAATCCCGTTCCGGTAAAAGTCGAGGATGCGCTCGAGCAACCGATGCTCGCCGCCGCGCCAGCGATAGATCGACTGTTTCGGATCGCCGACGAAGAACGCGCTACGTCGGCCGGAATCATCCTGGAGCACCTCGTCCACGAGGTTCTCGACGACGCCCCATTGCTGGAGGCTGGTGTCCTGAAACTCGTCGAAGAGCCAGTGATCGATCCGGGCGTCGAGTCGCGATTGCCATTCGAGAGCCGGCACCGCGCGCAACATCTCGAGCACGTCGGCGAAGGCGAGCCGGCCGGACAGGCGGACCTCGTTGTGATAGGCCTCGTCGAAGGGCTCCAGCACGCGCCGGATGCCGACCGTCACGCGGAGATGGCGGCGCAGCGACTCGCCGATCAAGCGCCCGATCATTCGCCGGAGGGGCGGCACCATGGCCTCGTCGATGAGCACGTCTTTCTTTCGATAGGTCAGCGAAAGTGCGGTGGCGCCGGGATCGTCGGCAAGCTGTTCGAGGAGCTGCTCGAAGACGCGACCGCCGGGCAGGGCCATTCCCGGTTCCCAGGTCTGAGCCTCGCGCGCGAGCTTCTCCAGCGCGCGGAAAACCTCGCCGTCCCGGGACTGAGCCCAGGCCTCGACCTGCGACGCATCCTCCGGGTTATCGGGAATGCGATCGAGCCACACGCAGCCCTCGGGCCAGATCCCCGCGACCTCGCCCCAGTGGATCGCCTCGCGACACTCGAGAAAATGGGCGTGGCTCGTGTCGATGAATGTCTCGAGGCGCCGGCGCAGCCCCTTTTCTTCGACGCCCCACGTGGCCTCGCGATAGGCCGCGAGCAGGGCATCCTGCGCGCCGGTGTCCTGACCCGCGGCAAGCATCCGCGAGAGCACCCGGTCGCGCATCTCGGCCGCCTCGGTCTCGCTGAGCATCTGGACCCCTCCCGGTAGCCCAAGCTCGAAGGGCATCGCGCTGACCACGCGCTGAAAGAACGCGTCGAAGGTGCGAAACTGGAGGCGCTCCATGTTGCGAATGACGTCAGCCAGCAGCGACGCGAAGCGAGACGTGGTGCCGTCCGGCCAGTCGAGATCCGCGGCCAGTCGGGCCGCCCCCCCGGGATCCGTCGCGGCGCGGGCCAGTCGGCGGAAGACGGTGCTGGCGAATTCGCCTGCCGCCTTGCGGGTGAACGTCAGCGCGATGATGGTGTCCGGCTTCACGCCGAGCGCGAGCAGGCGGAGAATGCGACTTGTCAGCGCGTGGGTCTTTCCGGTGCCCGCCGAGGCGAGGATGACTTCGTTCTGGATCATGGCGTGCACGAGCGGACGAAGGCGCCGACGGGATCGACCACACGGAGGGGATCCGGCGGGAAGAACTCGGCGAAATCGGCGTGGGCGGCCCGGGAGTTGGGCGGCCAGAATCGGCGGCGGTCGAGATCGGCGAGCACGCCGCGGGCACAATCCAGCGCGGAGGCCTGGAGGTCGTCGTCGAGATTCTCCCAGAGCTGGAGGCCCGTCTCGGCGATCGTCTTCGGCAGGTTGAAGTAGCCGCACGAGACGCTGGCGGGGTCGCGGCCGCTCTCGATGAGGAGCTGGCGGTAGAGCGGAAGCTGGAGGTTGATCCACCACTGCGGCGACTCCGGGACGCGGGCGTAGTCCGGCGGCCAGGTGCGATCGGCGGAGCGAAACGCGCGGAGGTGCTTCTTCGCAGGGCCGTCGGCCGAATCGAACGTCTTGTAATCCACGACCCGCCAGCGGCCGTCGCGCTCGTTCTCGTCGAGTCGATCCACGCGGCCCGAGATGGTCCAGCCGGCCAGCTCCCACGGGCGGCCGAGAATGGCTTGGAAATTGGTTTCCACCGCGTGAATGCGCCAGCCGTCGCGCCGATCCCGGGCCTGCCAGTTCGCGAAGGCGGCCAGCCGGCTGCGGGCGGAATCGATCTGCGCGCGCAGCGGGAGTGAGAGCTGCCGTCCGAGATTGTCTGTCGCCCACGTGGCGACGTGCGCGTGAAGCGCCCGGGTGATGAACGCGGGATCCGTCGAACGAGCGGCGGCCTCGTCGGTGGCCCAGTGCTCCAGCGCGAAGTGCAGGAGGTCGCCGAACTGCGCGGCATCGAGTTCGTCATCGGCCGGTGCGAAGGTCTCCATCTTCAGCACGCGGCCAAGGTAGAAGGTGAACGGACAGCCGAGGTAGCGCTCGAAGTCCGTCGCGGAGATCACGCGCTTCATTTCGACAACGGGCGGATCGAGCAACCAGTCGGCGGACCATGCGGGGTCGGGCCGTGGCGGCCGAAGATCGGCGAAAAGCCGCTCGACGCGCGCGGGCAGGTCATCCCCGGCGCCGGCGAAGAGAAGGGGCGAGGGTTGCAGCGGCGAGCCTTCCGCATCGAGCTGCCCGACGAGTGCGGAGACTCGTCCTTCTCCGGGCGGGCGGAGTGCGAGCAGCCGAGCCAGGAAATAGGCGTCGCGGGCGTGGCGTTCGGCAGCGCCGGGCAGGCCGAGCGAGGCCCGGGTGGATGCGGTGAGGAAAAGCAGCCCTACGAGTGGCGCGGGAGCTTTCCCGAGGTTCATTCCGGCGAGCAGCACGTGGGGAGAATCGCTCCACGGCAACTCGAGCCAGCCGCTGGCCTCGACGGCGTCGGTCGGTTTCCCGGAATAGAGTTTCGACGCACCCCACATTTCCCCGAGAGCGTGCAGCCAATCCGCGGCGGAGAGGTGCCGGTGGGTGTCCGCCGCGCGCCTCAGAGGTTCGAATGCGGCGTCCATGGCCTCGAGCGCCGCCTCGGCGCGGTTTTGCTCGTCGGGTTCGAGGCCGGGCGTAAAGGCGGCGGCGAGCTCGTGAAGCAAGGTCCGGGCGGCCTCGAGCGGCCGGGCGCGCAGGTCGTTGAGCCGGGTTTCGATGGGCTCGAGCGCGACGCGGAGGTCGGGAGTCACCCACGGGCGCGCGGCGCGCAGGGTCGCTGGAAAATGCCGGGACTTGAGATTGTCCGCGGCCAGGAGAATAGCGTCGAAATCGGACACTCGCTCGCCGAGCCACGCGCGCACCGCGCCGTTACGGAGGAGGTCCACGGTGCGGTCGAAGTCCGCGCTTTCGACAAGGGCGGCGAACTCGCCGAGCGTGCGCGCGAACCAGTGCGCGGTGAGCGGTTCGCCCGTGGGATCGTGGAGCGGGCGGCCGTCGGCCGCGAAGGCCTCGGTGAGGCCGGGCAGGAGCTCGCGGTCGAGCAGGCCGATCTCATCCACCTCGCGGACGTCGAGTTCGAGGCTGTCGGGTCGGGCCACGAGCTGCACCTGATCAACGAAATCGTGCCAGCCGGGGTCGCGATCGGTCCATGCCGCCGGGTGCGGCCGGCCCCACGCGTCGAAGGCGTCTGGCTCCTTCGGGCCGAAAATGACCACGGTGACGGGCGCTACGGCGCGCGCGAAGGCCGTTGCGACGATGGGCTGCAGGTCGGCGATGCCGAGAACGACGATCTCGCTCGTGCCCGCGGGAAACTCCGGGTCGCGGGCGAGAGCGAGCCGGGCGAGTTCGCGATCCCGCAGGCCGGCGCGTTCGGACGACGACCCTGCATCCGCGAAAAGTCGGTCCAGGTCGGTCCAGCGATCCGCCTCGAGGGAGCCGGGAGCAAGGCGCGCGGCGGCTTCGGAAAAGGTCAGGTCGTTTTCCACGAGCTCCGCCAGCAGGCTGCGAAGATTTCGAGCGAGGGCGAGCCGCTCGGAGAAATTGCGCGCGGGGATGCCGGCCGGGAACAGCGCCTTCCGGCGGATTGCGCGAGCGCTCGCGAGTTCGGCGGCAAGAGTGAGCTCCGCCTCGAGGGGATGGGCGAGATCGTCGCCGGCGAGCGGAAGCAGTTGCGCGGGGGTGACGATGCGGGGCGCGGGGCCGCGACCGAGGGCCTTTCGCAGGCGGACGCCGGCGGTTTGCGTGGGAACGACCGTGAGAGCTCCGGTGAGAGCGTCACCGGCGCGCGTGCGCAGCCAGCGAGCGGCGGCCTGGGCGTTTGGCTCCGCCCAATCGAGAAAGACGCGCTCCGGTTGCGGCATGCGGGCAAGGCTACCGGGCGAACCGGGGGGCTGGCAAACCTGGCTGGCGAAATGTGCGAGGCTGCATACCGTGGAGCATGACCGCGCATCTGACCTGCTTTCCCCCGCACGGAACGATGACCCCGATCCTCGAGCGCAGCGAGGTGGCGGGGATCACTCCGGCGATGCTCGACGCGAGGCTTGTGATGGGCTGGCGGCATTTTGGAACGGATTTTTTCCGATACAATTTCGCGTTCCACGAGGGCTTGCTCTGCGGTGTGGTTGCGCTGCGCTTGCGACTCGATGACTTCTGCGCGACGAAGAGCCAGCGCCGGATCCTGCGGCGGAATGCGGACCTGACGTCGCGCATCGTGCCCTCCGCGCATTCCGAGGAATACGACCGGCTCTTCGACATCCACCGCGTGCGTTTCTCGGACAACGTGCCGGCATCCCTCCGGGATTTTTTGTCGGACCGTCCCGACCTCGTGCCGTGCTGTAACTACGCGCTGGAGATGCGGCTGGGAGATGCGCTGGTCGCGGTGAGTTTCTTCGACGTGAGCGCGGAATCCACATCGAGCGTTTATGCGATGTTCGACCCCGCGCATGGCGGGCGCAGCCTCGGCAACCTCACGCTGCTGCTCGAGATCGAGCAGGCGCGGCGGCTCGGCAAGCGGTTCCACTATCTCGGCTACGCCTACACGGTGCCGTCGACCTACGATTACAAAAAGCGGTTCCGCGGAGTGGAAGGCTATGACTGGGGCCGCTGCTGGACGCCCCTGCCGAAGGAATACCGGTGGTCGCGCCAGGTGGCGGCGATCGCCGAGGAGTAGGGCTACTCGAGGCGGATGCGGTTCCGCTCGAGCGTGGTGCCGGTGAGGCGGGCGTATTCGGCGAGGGCCTTCTGGTAGCCGGTGAGCGCGGCGACCTCGTTCGTTTCGGCGGTCGCGAGGTCGCGCTGGAATTGGAGGACTTCGAACGTCGTGGCGGTGCCGGCGGCGAGGCGGCCCTGCGCGGCCTCGAGCGTGCGCTCGGCGAAGGTGCGGCCGGCCTTCGTGGAGTCGATGAGCTTGCGCGTGGTGGCGATCTGCCCGGCGGCGTTGTCGACCTGGACGATGATGGATTGCTCGAGCTGTTTCAGGGCGACGAGCTGGCGGGCGACCTCGAGTTTCGCGACCTCGAGATTGCCGACCGCGGTGCGATTCGGAATCGGGAGGCTGAAGACGCCGCCGATGGTGGCGGCGAGATTGCTGGGCGTCTTCAATTCCGAGACGCTGCCGCCGATGCTGGTGTCGAGGCCGTTCAGCCCGAGGCTGGCAACGAGGTCGAGCTGGGGCAGCGTCTGGTTGCGGGTGAAGACGACGTTGATGTTGCGCTTCTGGATGTCGAGCAGCGCCTGCTGGTAGTCCGGCCGGAGGTCGAACGAACGTTGAAGATCGGCGGCCTCGTCGATCTTCACGTCGAGATCGAATGGCGGTGGCGCGATGTGCACGGCGACGAGCAGGAGACCGCTCACCTGATCGGTGACGAGCTGCTTGAGGAAGTTTTCATTGTCCGCGACGGAACGCTCGGCAAGCAGCACGCGGCCCTCGCGGTCGGCGACGTCGGCCTGCGCCTGGACGACGTCGAGCGGCGACATGACGCCGATCTCGGCGCGGCGCTGGTTGTCGTGCAGCGTCTGGCGGGCGAGTCCGAGGGAGCGCTGCTCGACGGCGAGATTCCGGATCGCGAAGTAGAGGTCGTTGTAGACGCGGACGACATCGGTGATGACGTCGATGACGCGCTGGCGCAGGCCCCAGGCGGAGATCGACTGGTCGGTGCGGGCGATGCGGATGGCGGCGAGATTCACGTCGGTGCCAAAGCCGCGGAGGAGTGGCTGGGTGATCGAGCCGCCGACAAAGGCATCGTAGCTTTCGTCGATCGGGGTGTTCGAGGCGGTGTTCCGCGTGAGCGAGGGGCCGATGCTGTAGGTCATGCCCCAAGGCGTGAGACCGGAAATCGTGGCGCTGTTCTCGATGCCGCTGGAGTTGGCGAAACGATCGACGCTGCCGCTGCCGGGCGTGCCGGAGTCGAACGTGGGATTCAGCGCGCTGAGGTCGCGGCGGTTTTGGTCCGCAGTGGTGGAGACTTCGAGCGTGGGGTCGAAGCGGCCGGAGGCGCTGAGGGTATTTGCCTTCGCGATCTTCGGATTGTAGGCCTCGACCTGGATCTGGAAGTTCTTGGCGAGGGCGCGCTCGATGGCGGAGCGATAGTCCAGATCGAGCGCCGCCGGAGCGGTCTTCGACGCGGGCGCCGCGTGGAGGGAGGCGACGCCGAGGACGCCGAGAGCGGCGATCAACCCTGCTTTTGCGACCATTGGTAGGTTCCGTCGGGTTTGGCGGTTTCGATCCACTCGCCCTTGAACGAGCGATTGGCCCACAGCGCGGCCTGTTCCTTCTGCACTTCGGGAAGCGGGCGCTTCTGCTGCTCGGCCAGTTTCTTCATCTGCGACATACGGCTGGCATTCTCACTCGAGACGATGCGGCGCACGTAGTCGCCGTAGTCACCGGCGGGCTCGGTGACGATGACGAGGAGACCGTCGCGGGCCTCGCCGACGAGGCGGGAATTCTTGAAGACCTGGATGTCGGCCTGGCGGTCCTTCGCGCGGTCCGCGGCCTTGCTGGAAGGGGCGTTGGATCCGGGCGTCGGGCTGGCGCCGGGCTTCGTGGTCGTGGCGCCGCCCTCGGGGGCGTGCTGGTAGACGTCGAGGCGCATGGCGATGTCGACCTTGATCGGCTCGCTGGTGGCGAGATTGAAGGAGAGCGATTTGCACCCGGCGAGCAATGCAAGGGCGAGGATGGCGGCGGGGGCGCCTATTTTTTGCCGAGTTTGCCGAGCTGCCATTGGTTGGAAGTTTCTTCGCCGTCGTGGAGGGCGACCTCGAACTTGCGCGAGCCGGCGGGCCCGAGCAAATCCAGAGTGAGGATGCCCTGGGAGTCGACGAACCAAAAGTCGCCGCCGGCGGTGGTGTAGTCGAAATCGCGGAGAGTCTCAAGCGCGACGCGGGTGGGCTCGCGTTTGAAGCTGCTCCAGCCGTCGGGAAGGTTTGCGAGGAGGTCGTCGATCTTGCCGATCGTGAGGCGGCCGGGCCTGGTGAGATGGAAGACGCCCCGCACCCGGGAAATGTTCTTGCGGAAGGCGTCGAGCTGCATCTCGAAGTTTAACGGTCCGGTGAGCCGAAAGTTCTGCGGAGAAATGATGTCGGTGAAAGATTTGGTGTCGACGTCGGTGCCGGCGATCCAGCCAATCCACGGCGAGTCGTCCTGGAAGAAGAAGCTGAAGCCGCCGTTCAGGTAGCCGCCGTAGGCCTCGCCGCCGAAGAGGCCGTTGATGCCGCTGGCGTCGAAGGTGGCGGCGATCCACGTCTTGTCCGCGCGGTATTGGCGCCAGCGGACGGCGGCGATATCGAGCTTCTGGACGAGGTTCTTTTCGCCTTTCTCGGGCGGATAGGAGAAGCGCAGGTCGCCCACGACGTCCTTCACCTCGATCTGGTAGTCGGGAAAGTCGTAGCTCTGCTTCGGCACGCGAAGGGCGGCCTGGAGCTGGAGAGCGGCGAGGTTGTCGAGGGAGAGGTTGTCGGCGGTGGTCTCGAACTCGAGGGGCAGGCCGACATCCTTGCTG
>DATCRI010000039.1 GCA_036569045.1 Chthoniobacterales bacterium
CCTCGAGATCGTGCGTATAGCCGGGATCGGGCATCTCGACCGTCTTCGCGCCGAAGAGCTGCGCCATGAGCGAGTAGACGGCAAAGGCATGCTTCGCGGTGACGACTTCGTCGCCGGGCTTCAAGAAAGCGTGGCCGAGAAACTCGATAATCTCGTTCGAGCCGTTGCCGAGCACCACGTTTGCGCGCTCGAGGCCGAGCTTTTCGGCGATAGCGTTGCGGAGCGCCCAGCCGCCTCCGTCGGGATAGAAATGCGCGCGCTCGAGGGCGGCGCCCATGGCGGCAATGGCCTTGGGCGAGGGCCCAAGCGGGTTTTCGTTCGACGCGAGCTTGATGATGTCGGCGGGAGCCAGGCCCATTTCGCGGGCGAGTTCCTCCACGGGCTTGCCCGGTTCGTAGGCGACAAGATCGAGAACGTGCTGATGAGCGATCGGTGGCATTCCCCAATTATCCGCAGAAATCGGGGGATTTTCACAGATTGTTTCCGCGCGGCGTTTCCGGCGTAGTTTGCGGGCATGAAGATCGCCGTCATTGCCGACACCCATGGCCGATTTCCCGAATCGGTTGCCGAGGCCATCGGTTCCGCCGATGAGATCTGGCATCTCGGCGATTTCTGCAACCTGGCGACGCTGGCCGCGGTGCAGCGCATCGGGCGACCGTTTTACGCGGTGCTCGGCAACAATGATTTCGGCCTCGATCTGCCGGAGTCGCTGCGGCTCGAGCGCGGCGGCTTCTCGTTCCTGCTGATTCACATTCCACCGTCGCCGTCGCGGATCGGAGGCGTCGATTTTCTCATTCACGGCCACACGCATGTCCCGAGGGACGAAAGAATCGGGACGACCCGCGTGCTGAATCCCGGGACGATCGGCAAGCCAAACAAGGGCGCGCCGCCGGCCTACGCGTGGCTCGAGATCGATGAGGCGTCCGGGCGCGTGGACTGGCGCATCGTGCGGATATGAAGCGGCGTTACCGGGCCGGCGGCCCGGCCCAGCGATCGACGGTTTGCTGCCAGTCCGGCCGCTCGACCTGCCCGATCAGCGCGATATTGATCGCGCGCAGTTGCGCGGCGGGGAAGTTCGGCCGGGTCGCGAAAGCGTAGGCGAGGTGCGTGGTCGGCAGCGGCTGGACGAGCATTTTGCCGGCGTAGTCGTGATTGACGAGGTAACGCAGCGTGAGTTCGCTGTCGGCGAAGGCCGTGATTTGTTTCGCGTCGAGCGCCTGCAGGCCGGCTTCGACGGTGGGGTATCGGTAATTCGGCACGCCGATGCTCGTGAGAACGTTGCGAGCGAGGGAGCCATCGAGCACGCCGGTGCGATAGTGGACGAGATCGGATGCCTGGGTAATGCGGCCATCGAGGCGGGCCACCGCGAGGCTCGAGGCCACCGCGCCGGTGAAGACGCTCACCATCACGACGCCGATGAACATCCAGAAAAACACGACGGCGCGTCCCAGCGCGGACCGCGGGGTCTTGTCGCCATAGCCGACGGTCGTGATCGTCACCGCGGCGAACCACAGCGCGGCTCCGAATCCCCGCGCGGCGTCGCCGCCGAAATGCGAGTCGTCGACGCGGCGCTCCACGAGCCAGAGCGTCACGCTGAAGATGAGCAGCGACGCGAGCAGCACGAGCAGCAGCGTGCCCACACCGTGCGCCATCACGTCCTCGGCAAATTCGATCCAGCGCGGCTCGCGGTCCTTCTTCAGGAACGCGACCGCGGCCGGGCTCGAGAGGTAGGGCTGGCTGAACTCCAGGCGTCGGGCTCGATCCGCCGAGACGCTCATCTCGCCCACGATCACGTCCAGTCGGCCCGCCGCGGCGTCGTCCACGATCCGATCGAGCGGCGTCTCGACATATTCAAAAGGCAGGCCCAGCTCGGCGCTGATCCGCTCCCACACTTCCACGGCCAGTCCCTCCCATTGGCCGTCGGCGGTCTTCGCGGCGAACGGCGGCCGGTCGAAAATGCCGACCCGCAATTTCGCGGGGGTCTGCGCCGACAAAATCGGCGCGGCCAAAAGCAACCATCCGACCACCGCATAAAGGAACCGCATGGCGTGAGGATTTGCACTTTTCCCCGGGGCTTGTCACTTCTCAGTGCTGCCGCAAGCTCGTCGCGCGGCGATTCGATACCCGTGGAACTTACCGAAAAATTGCTCATCTCGATGGCCGGATGGCCTGTGTTCAAGCAGGCGCAGGCGATTCATGCCGCCGGCCGGGTCGTCGAGGCGACCTACGAGCCGCCGTTGCTGAAGGGCCGATTGGTCGAGGGCGACAGGCAATTCCTCTGCGGGCTGCAGCTCCGCAATTCCATCGATGTGGAGAACCTCTGCCCGTGTCGCGACTCGCGACAGCGCGGCATCATCTGCGCGCATTCCGTCGCCGTCGGCCTGCAGGTGCTCAAGCCCCGGACAGCCCGCGAGGAAATCCAGAGTTCAAAATCCAAAGCTCCCAATTCCCCGGCGGCCACCGCCGAGACGCCCGTGGTCTCGCTCTCGCTGGAGGGCTCCCTGCGCCACCTCGAGGCAGATATTAAGTTTTCCTACGCCACGCCTGGCGTGGCGAATCCCGCGGCCGAGGCGGCGATCCTCACCGAGCTGGTCGAGGCGGGATTCCGCGATTTCAAGGGCCGCGCCGCGCTGCAGGGCGAAGAAAACGTCGTCAAGTTCTTCGCGGCGACGCTGCCCCGGTGGCGCGCGAAGTGGAAGGTGGACGAGGGCGAGCGGTTCACGCACGTCACCCGTGACCTCGTGCGAATCGAGCCGCAGTTCGCGATTCGCGAGGCCGGCGACGGCTGGCTCGACGTGCAGATTCATCACACTGCGGGCAAGGATGCCCTGCTCTCGCACGCGGATCTCGCGCGGTTGCTGCAGAGCGGCCAGCCGCACCTGAAGCTCAGGAGCGGGAAGATCGCCGTGGCCGATCCCGCCCTAGCGGCCGATCTCGAGGAGGTGCTCCGCGATTGCAATCCCCGGCAGGAACGCGGCGCCTACCGGATCAATCCGCAGTTTCGCGCCTATCTCGAGTCGAGCATCACGCAATGGCGAGGCGCCGAAGCCGATGGCCGGCCTGCCCTTGCCGCGAAGGATCTCGGCCCGCTCCGCGAAAAGCTGCGTCCGTATCAGATCGAGGGTGCGCTCTGGTTGCTCGAGCGGGCGCGAGCGGGGCGTGGCGGATTGATCGCCGACGAGATGGGCCTCGGCAAGACCGTGCAGGCGCTGGCGATGCTCGAGGCGCTCGGCGCGGGGCCTGCTCTGGTCGTATGTCCGTCCTCGCTCGTGTGGAACTGGAAGCGGGAAGCCGCGCACTTTCTCCCCGGCATCCCCGTGCTGACGATCGACGGGCCCGACCGCGAGAAGCGCTTTGCCGCGATTCCCGATCATCGCCTCGTCATCACGAGCTATGCGCTGCTGCGGCGCGATATCGAACGTTACCGCGGCCTCGTGTTCTCCGCCGCGCTGCTCGACGAGGCCCAGCACATCAAGAATCCCGACAGCCAGAATGCGAAGGCCGCGGGCGCCATCCGCGCCGGGTGCCGATTCATCCTCACTGGGACGCCGGTCGAGAATTCCGTGCGCGATCTGTGGTCGCTCTTCGAGTTCCTGCTGCCGGGCTATCTCGGCGAGCGCGGCGATTTCCGCGACCGTTACGAGACGCCGCTGTTGAATGGCGCCGGCGGCGAGATCTGGTCGAGACTCTCGCGCCGCATCGCGCCGTATCTCCTGCGGCGGCGCAAGCAGGACGTCCTCACCGACCTGCCCGACAAGATCGAGCAGGTGCTCGAGGTCGAGCTGACCGATGCCCAGCGCGCGACCTACGCGAAGCTCCAGGAGGCCGCGCGTTCGCAGGTGGATCAGCTTCGCGACCGTGGTCAGGCCGGGGCGGCTCGCATGCGGGTGCTCACGGCGTTGCTGCGGCTGCGGCAGGCATGCTGCGACCTGCGATTGCTGGGGGCGAGCGGCGAGGATGTGGTCGTCTCGGCGAAGATCGGCGCGTTGCGCGAGTTGCTGGGCGAGGCGATCGACGGCGGGCATCGCGTGCTCGTCTTCAGCCAGTTCACGAGCATGCTCGATCTCATCGAGCGGGCGCTCGAGGCCGATGGCATCAGCTTTTGCCGGCTGGATGGCTCCACGAAGGACCGCCAGGCCGTCGTGGAAAAATTCCAAGGCGATGCGACGATTCCGGTCTTCCTCATCAGTCTCAAGGCCGGCGGCGTGGGCCTCAATCTCACCGCCGCCGACACGGTGATTCATTTCGATCCGTGGTGGAATCCCGCTGTCGAGGCGCAGGCGACCGATCGCGCCCACCGCATCGGCCAGAAGAGCGTTGTCACGGCGATCAAGCTGATCGCCCGTGGCACGATCGAGGAGCGCGTGCTGGCGCTCCAGAATCGCAAGCGGGAACTGCTCAGCGGCACCGTGGACGCCGAGGCGGCGCTCGCCCAGCTCGATGCGGACGATCTTGCGGAATTGGTGGGCTAGTGTTTGTTAGCGCTCCCAATCGAATGAAAATTCTCCCTGTCCTCCTCGCGGCAATTGCCGTAACCACAAGCGCCATGGCTCAAACCGCACTCGAAAAAGGCGAAGCGTTCCTCGCCGAAAACGCCGGAAAGGAGGGCGTCAAAACCACGTCCTCCGGTCTCCAATACCAGGTCCTCACCGAAGGCTCGGGCAAGACCCCGAAGCCGACTGACACGGTGGTCGTGCATTATCGCGGCACGACGATCGACGGAAAGGAATTCGACAGCTCCTACAGCCGCGGCACGCCGGCGGAGTTCCCGCTCAATCGCGTGATCCCGGGCTGGACCGAAGGTGTCGGCCTGATGAAAGAGGGCGCGAAATACCGGTTCTTCATCCCGTCGAAGCTCGCCTACGGCTCTCGCGGCGCCGGCTCGGCGATCGGGCCCGACGAGACGCTGATCTTCGACGTCGAGTTGATCAAAGTGCGCTGATTCTGCGCCCTTCCGGCCGGCGGCTTTTTATTCGCAAAGCGCCGACCGGAATGCCACATTGCTGCCGTGACGACCCCCGCTGCCAGCGGCACGGCTTCCCCCCGGAAGGACCGCTCCGTCCGATTGCTCATCATCGAGTCCGAAGGCGCAAAACACCGCCTTCGCGACCTCGTCGACCGACTCGTCGATGGGGGGTTGCGCGTCGTCCACGAGTTTCCGACCATCGTGGCCGCTTCCGCCGCGCTCGACCGCGAAGCCGCCGATCTCGTGATTGCGGATGTCGGCGACGAAGGCCTGCGGGGCATCGATCAACTCGCCGGCCAGCCCGCGCTCGGCGGTTACGTGCCGTTCATCGTTGTCGATCACGATTCACGCCCCGAGGTCGCCAAACGTGCGCTGCAGATCGGCGCCCAGGATTACCTCGTCAAGGCCAAGCTCACCCCCGAGCGGCTGGGCCGGTCGATTCGCTGGTCGCTCGAGCGAGCCCGCCTCGACCGCGAGGCGAAGAAGGAAAGCGACCTGCTGCGCGCTCTGCTCGACTACGTGCCGGATCGCATTTCCTTCAAGGATCGCCACGGCCGCTACCTCTGCGTGAGCAAGTCGGTCGCCGATGTCTTCAAGGTTGCGAGTCCGGCGGAGATGGTCGGCAAGACGGACTTCGGATTCTATTCGCCCGAGGAGGCGGAGGCCGCCTTCGCCGATGAGCAGCGCGTGATCGAGACCGGGCAGCCGATCGTGGGCAAGGTGACCGAGCGGACATTGCCGGACGGGCACACGGAATGGTCGAGCACGACGAAGCTGCCGCTGCGCGATCGCAATGGACGGGTGATCGGCACGTGCGGAATCACGCGCGACGTGACCGACCTGAAGAAGCTCGAGCAGGAGCTCGATGCCGAGCGCACGATGCTTCGCGGGGTGATCGACAACCTTCCGGACCCGATTTACGTGAAGGACACGGAGGGCCGCTACGTCCTCGATAACGAGGCGCACGCGCGGTTCCTCGGCGTCGAGAGCGAGCGCGACGTGATCGGCAAGACCGTGTTCGATTTCTTCGAGCGAGCCTTCGCCGAGCAGGCGCATTCCGTCGACATGATGGTGCTGCGCGACGCAGAACCGTGGGTGAATCACGAAGAACAGACGTCCTCCACCGGCGAGGCGACGTGGCTCGTCACGTCGAAGGTGCCGTTGCGCGATGAAGACGGAAAGATCGTCGGACTGGTCTGCATCAATCGCGACATCACCGACCGCAAGCGGGCGGAGATCGAGCTCGTGTCCGCCAACGAGAGCCTGCACGTCGCCGTGGCCGATCTCAAAAAGGCGCACCAGGAGCTGCATTCCGTGCAGCTCCAGCTCATCGAGGCGGAGAAGCTGAAATCGATTGGCCGTCTTGCCGCCGGCGTCGCGCACGAGGTGAAAAACCCGCTCGCCATTATCTCGATGGGCATCGAATTCCTCGCGGGAAAGTATCTCGAGGACGAGACCACCGGCGCCGTGCTCAAGGAGCTTTCCGACGCCGTCCAGCGCGCGGATAACGTCATCAAGGGACTGCTCGATTTTTCCGCGCCCCGCCAGCTGGCGCTCGAAACGAACGACATCAATGCGATCATTCGCTCTGCCCTCAACCTCGTGCGCGGTGAGATTCATAGCGACACGCACCACGTTGATCTCACGCTAGGCGAGCTGCCCCGGGTCCAGGTGGATCGCGGAAAAGTGAGCCAGGTGTTCGTGAATCTCTTCACAAACGCCCTTCAGGCCATGCCCGACGGCGGGACGTTGAGCGTGCGCACGCGCACCGAGCAGGTTACCGGCGTCGGCGCCAACGTCGGCAGTGACAGCAGCGAGGTTTTCCATGCCGGCGATCGCGTCGTCATCGTCGAGGTGGCCGATACCGGCCCTGGCATCCCGCCGGAGGTTCTTCCGCGCATCTTCGAGCCGTTCTTCACGACCAAGCCGACGGGAAAAGGAACCGGCCTCGGCATGAGCGTCGTGCGATCCATCATGAATCTCCAGCGAGGCACCGTCACCGTGGCCAACCGGCCCACCGGCGGCGCCCTGGTGACGCTCACCTTCAAAGTGCAAGATCCCTCATGAAACCCAAACGCATCCTCATCGTGGACGACGAGTCCGGATTCACGCATCTCCTGCGGCTCACCCTCGAAGGCTCCGGCAAATTCCTCGTCGAAGAAGTCAATGACGGCCGCAAGGCGCTCGAAACGGCGCGCTACTTCAAGCCCGACATCGTCTTCCTCGACGTGGTCATGCCCGAGATCGATGGGGGCGACGTCGCGAAACTGCTTCGCGCCGACCCTGAGTTCGCCACGGTGCCGATCGTGTTTCTCACCGCGATCGTTTCGCCGAAGGAAGCCCAGCATCAGACGGACATCGGCGGCTTCCCCTTCCTTGCGAAACCGGTGAGCGTCGACTCGATCGTGAAGGCCGTCGACGCGCATTGCCCATAGTTCCGTCCGGCGAAACCACGCCGGCGGGGTCGCAATCGCCGGGGGAGCGGATTCTTTGCTGACGGCGCGCGGAGCTTGCGCTAGTGCTGGTCTCGCCATGTCTGCCAATCAACCTCTCACGGGCCATGATCGGCCTGGCGACCCCTGCACCATTGTCATTTTCGGCGCCTCGGGCGACCTCACGAAGCGGAAGCTGCTTCCCGCGCTTTACAATCTCAAGGCGCTCAAGCTGCTTCCCGAAAACTTCGCCGTCATCGGCGTCGCGGTGAGCGAAAGTAACGATGAACTCTACCGCGCCAAGATCACCGAGGACATCAAGAAATACGCCACCAGCCCGGTCGACGACGCGTGCTGGGAGGACTTCACGAAGCGCTCGTATTACATCTCCGGCGACTTCAACAATTTCGACACGTTCAAGCACCTCGCGGCCAAGATCGCCGATGTCCAGAAGACGCATAACCTCCCCGGCAACGTCCTTTTCTATCTCGCGATCTCGCCCACGTTCTTCGCGAAGGTCGTCGACCAGCTCGGCAACGCGGGCCTCACGACGGAGACGGAGGACGCATGGCGCCGGGTGATCATCGAGAAGCCATTCGGTCGCGACCTCGCCAGCGCGCGCGAGCTGAACAACGAGATTTCGAAATCCCTGCGCGAGCGCCAGATCTACCGCATCGACCATTACCTCGGTAAGGAGACCGTGCAGAACATCATGGTCTTCCGCTTCGGGAACTCCGTGTTCGAGCCGATCTGGAATCGCCGCTACATCGAGTATGTGCAGATCACCGTCGCCGAGGAACTCGGTGTCGAGCTGCGCGGCGGATACTACGACCAGTCCGGCGTGCTGCGCGACATGGTGCAGAATCACATTCTCTCCGTTCTCTCGCTCATCGCGATGGAACCGCCCACGTCGATCATGGGCGACAGCGTTCGCAACGAGAAGGTGAAGGTGCTCGAGGCCATCCGGCCGATGGAGCCCGAGGAAGTCATCGAGAACACCGTGCGCGGTCAGTATGGTCCCGGCCTCATCGACGGCAAGAACGTGGCCGGTTACCGCACCGAGCCGGACGTGAATCCCAAGTCGAACACCGAGACGTTCGTGGCCATGATGCTCAAGGTCGAGAACTGGCGCTGGGCCGAGGTGCCGTTTTACATCCGCTCCGGCAAACGGCTCGCCACCCGCACGACCGAGGTCGTCATCGGCTTCCGCCGCGCGCCGCTGCTGCTTTTCGGCAAGGAAGTGGAAAGCGAGATTCCCCCGAACCGCCTCGTTCTGCACGTGCAGCCGGAGGAAGGCATCACGCTCGACATTCACGCGAAACGCCCCGGGCCAAAGATTCAGATTTCCAACATCCCGCTGAATTTCAACTACAACGAATTCGGCGAGACCAGCGCGGCCACCGGCTACGAGACGCTGCTCTACGATTGCATGGTCGGGGAAACCGCGCTCTTCCATCGCTACGATTCCGTCGATGCCTCCTGGCGCATCGTGAATCCCATTCTCGACGTCTGGCAGGCGCTGCCCGCGCGCGATTTTCCGAACTACGCGTCCGGAACGTGGGGCCCGAAGGCTTCCGACGACCTCATCGCCCGCGACGGGCACCGCTGGCACCACTATCCGCTCACGACGAAATAATCGATGGCTGCGAAACCGAAAATGCTTCTCGCCGGCGATGTCGGCGGCACGAAGACCAACCTTGCCATCTTCGCCTTCGACGAAAAGACCGGTCATCTCGGGCTTCTGCGCAGCAAGCGCTATGTGAGCGCGGACTACGACAGTCTCAACGCGATCGCGCAGCGGTTCCTCGGCAAGGGCGAGGAAAAGGTCTCCGCCGCCTGCTTTGGCGTGCCTGGCCCGGTGCGTAACAACCGCGCGCAGCCGACGAACCTCAAATGGGAGGTCGATGCCGGCACCCTGCGCGCCGATCTCGGCATCACCACGGTTCATCTGCTCAACGATCTCGCGGCGAACGCCTACGGCATCTCCGAGCTCGCGGAGAGCGACTTTCACACCGTCCAGACCGGGCTGAAGAATCCCGTCGGGAACCGTTGCGTCATTTCGCCCGGCACCGGCCTCGGGGAGGCGGGACTGTTCTGGGACGGGAAGAAATATCGGGTCTGGGCCTGCGAGGGCGGCCATGCGGATTTCGCGCCGCGCTCCGAGACGGAGGTCGAGCTGCTCGCCTATTTGCAGACGCGCTTCGGCCACGTGAGCAACGAGCGCATCATCTCCGGCCACGGCCTCACGAACGTTTACGCGTTCCTGCGCGACACCGGAAAATATCCGCAGCTCGCGTCCGTGGCGGAGGAGATGAAGACCACCGACGTCGCCAAGGTCATCACGAAGAACGCCGAGGCGGGCACCTGCCCGATGTGCATGCAGACGGTGGAAATTTTCGTCCACTGCCTTGCGATGGAGGCTGCCAATTTCGCGCTCCGCGCCATGGCGACCGGCGGCGTTTACATTGGTGGCGGCGTGCCGGTGAAGCTCCTTTGGAAGATTGCCCTGCCCGCGTTCAACGAGGCGTTCAATGCCAAGGGGCGCCTCGAGCCGCTCATGGAGAGCATGCCGGTGAAGGTCATCCTCAACGACGAGGCCGCCCTCCTTGGCGCCGCTCGTTACGCGCTCGATTCCCTCGACGAGGCGTAGGCCTCAGCCGATCTGCTGCCACCAGGCATTGACCTGCTGCATCGCTGCGCCGCCGCCGAAGCCGAGGAGCGCAAAGTAGCCGATCGCGACGACGAAAAAGACCCCGCCCGCGATCGAGAAGCGGCCGTCCGCCTCGAGCATGGCGCACGCGAGCAGTGCAATGGCCACAGCGGGGAAGAAATTCGTGAAGGGAATGGGCAGCGGGAGGAGCAGCAGCAGCCCGCACACGCAGATGACGACGCCATGCAGCCGGCGAAGCGCAGGCGTTTGCACGAGCATGCTGAATTTCGGCCGGAGGAACTTTTCGATCCACAGGACGGGCCGCTCCACCGCGCGAAACATGTTCGGCAACCACTTCGCCGGCAGCTGCACGCGGAGCATGCGATCCGGCAGCCAGGGGGACAGCCCGCAGGCGATGCGCAGGCCGATGAAGGCGATCACGATGCCGAAGGGCGTCGAGAGTCCCGGCAGCGGCACGGGCGTGCAGAAGGGCAGGGCGACGAGCAGGAGGAGGAACGAATAGGCGCGCTGCTGCATGAGCGCGATGATCTCGCCGAGCGTGACTTCGCGATGGGCGAAGGCCTCCAGCACACGGTCGATATCGGTGGAAAGCCGCCCGCGCAGAGGCGGAGCGGAGGGGTCGGGATTCGGCACGGGGCAAAAATAATCGCACGACTTCGCTTGCCAACAATCGCTATCTCTCTCCATCTTCCGCGCCATGGAAATGCTCTACGAACTTCTCACCCCGGGCATGATGGCCACGCTTGCTCTGCTGGTGGGGTTGGAGCTCGTCCTGGGCATCGACAACATCCTGGTGATCTCGCTGGTCGTCGCCCGCTTGCCCGAGAAGGAGCGTCGGCGCGCCCGGATCATCGGTCTCGCGATTGCGCTCCTCATGCGCCTGATCTTCGTGGCCTTCGCCTTCGCGCTCGTCCATCTCACGGACCCCGTGGTGAGGCTGGGTAAAGTCGTGGACGGCCACGCGGCCTTCGAACTCTCCATTCGCGACATCGTGCTGCTGCTCGGCGGTCTCTTCCTGCTCTACAAGGCCGTGAAGGAGATCCATCACGTCGTCGAATTGAAGGATGAAGGCCCGCACATCTCGGCGAAGAATGCCGTGAGCAGCGCCATCTTCCAGATCGTCCTGCTCGACATTGTCTTCTCGGTGGACTCCGTGATCACGGCCGTCGGCCTCACGAACAACCAGCTCGTCATTTCGGTGGCGGTGATCGTTTCCTTCGTCGGCCTGCTGTTCTATGCCGGCCCGATCGGGGAATTCATCCTGCGCAATCCCGCGCTCAAGATTCTCGCGCTGTCCTTCCTCGTGACGATCGGCGCGACGCTGTGCGTCGAGGGTCTCGGCCACCATGTGGACAAGGGCTACATCTACCTGCCGATGGGCTTTGCGCTTGCGGTGCAGCTCCTCCAGATGCGGTTCCACCGCAACGAGAGCCGCCTGAAGAAGGTGGACATTCCGGCGAAGGACTAGCTGCGCAGCAGGGTTGCCGCGGTGGCCGCCACCGCGGCCGGGTCGAAGCCATATTCGGGATTCGTCTCGTCGGCATCGTCGACGGCTGCCGCGAGCAGCGCGACGGATTTCCCGGTGGGGAAGTGCCAGTTGTGCGGGTTCGTCCGGAAGAACAGCGTGAGGTTCTTCCCGCCGAATGCCGCGGAGAGATGCGAGGCTGCGCCGTCCACGCCAATGACCATCCGCGCCCGCGAGGTCAGCCAGAGAAACTCCTCGAGCCTGGTCTGCCCGCCGAGGTAGAGCGCGCGGTCGCCCAGAGGCTTCGCGATTTTCTCCGAATGCTCGCGCTGCCAGTCCTGTCCGCCGCTGGTCACGACGATCCGCGGCACGCCCGCGGCGAGCAACGCCTCCGCGACCTCCACCCAGGCGCTCGATTTCCAGCGCTTGCTTTTCCAGCCGGCGGTCGAGTTGAGCAGCACGTAGTCCGTCTCGCGAAAATCGGCCGGGCGCCAGGCGTCGGCCGGGCTTTTGAGCACCGGCGGACGCCAGGATTCGCCGGAGTCGGCGACGGTGTAGTCCCAGTTGTAGCGGGCGAGGTAGGCATCCGCGATGCCGGGCGCGCGGATCTCGAAGAACGCGCGGCGGTTCCATTTCGTGACCTCGAGCGGCGACCGGAGCAGGAGGTCCTTGCGGGGCGACCATGCCAGCATCGCGTGCACGGCGGACTTATCGAGATCGTCGTAGCAGAAGATGGCGTCGAAGGTTCGCAGCCAGGCGCGACCGGTCATCTTCACGCCTTCCATCAGCGAAATCAGCGGTGCGTGGCCGCTGCGGGTGAGCAGCTCGACCGGGCGGCCGGCGGCGAGCGAGAGCTTGCGCAGGGCGGGCTCGAGCAGCGTCATGTCGCCGAGTTGCTTGTGGCAAATGACGAGGACGCGGGCGTTCGGGCGAAGGATGTGAGACGACGCGGACAAGACGGAGAACAATTCCAACTGGGCGCGCGCGACGGAAGCTAAACTTCTCCCGGCGTCAGCCGTTGGCCACGTCGGTGATGAGCGGGCGATATTGCTGCTCGGCGGGGTCGTAGGCGAAGAGCTCGGCCGTGGCGATCTTGAAGAACCATGCGTGGAGCTGGAGGCTGCGCTCCGCGAGGCGACGCTGCACGCACGGGTAGGTCTGGAGGTTTTCCAGGCCGTGGAGCGCGTTTTCCTCGGCGGCGGCGTTCACCTGCGCGTCGGGGTTCGTGAGGTGCTGGTAGCGGTTCAGGACGATCTCGCGCACCGGCGCGGCGACGGAGAGCCAGCTCTCGAGGTGCGGCATGGTGGAGAGGTCCGGCGAGGTCACGAGCGCCTTCATGGCGCCGCATTGCGAGTGGCCGCAGACGACGACGTCCTGCACGCCGAGCACGTCGACGGCAAATTCGATGGCGGCGGCGGTGGAATTCGTCGAGCCCGTGGTGGAAGCGGGCGGCACGATGTTGCCGACGTTCTTCACGACGAAGAGGTCGCCCGGCTTGCTGTGCGTGATGAGCTCGGCGAGCACGCGCGAATCGGAACACGTGATGAAAAGCGTATGCGGATTCTGCCCGTCCCGCGCGAGGCGTTGGAAGAGTGCTTCGTAATGGCCGAATTCCTCGGACCGGAACTTGTGGATGCCTGCGATGAGTTCCTGCACGTCGCTCAGGAAAGAAAATTCCGGCGATTTGAACAAGCCCGGGATTCGCCGGTTCCGTCGTTGGTGCCCGATCGGGAAGGGATGGCGGGCGGCGGGGCGATGTGGCATGACTGGGCGGATGAATCCTCCGGCGTCCGCTTCGGCCTCCCCCGTCCGCGGGAAAATGCCGATCTCGTTCGGTCTGGCCCTGGTCGGGCTGCTGGTCGCGGTCCTCGCGGGCGTGGGGCTGGTTTGTCCGCTGCCCGGGATTTCCGGCTGGGACCTCCTCACCTACGCGGTGTTCGCCATGCTGATTGCCGCCGGCGGCCTCGTGGCGACCGTGCTGGCTGCGGGATTCTGCGCGATCCGGCATCCGGCGTGGCGGCGGCGCGCCCTCGGGATTCTCGGCTCGGCGATCGCCGGAGGCGGCCTGCTCGCGTTCGTCTGGGTGAATGCCTGAGGCCGGGCGCAGTCCGCAATTGACGCCCCGCCTCGCGAGTCGTTTATTCAACTCCAACGACAGGGGAGCTAATCGAGGCTGAGAGGTCCGCGCAACGCGGACGACCCTTTGAACCTGGAACGGATAATGCCGGCGCAGGGAGAGAAGGTGCGGCGTGCCTCGAGCGGTTTTCCGAAAACCCTGAATCACGCCATGATCGCACCCAAGGAAGCCCTCGAACCCCACAGCAGCGACCAGCTGCCGAACTCCACCCGCGTCTACGTCGGCGGCACGCTTCATCCGAGCGTGAAAGTTCCCTTCCGCGAGATCGCGCTGTCGCCGACCCGCTCGATGAATGATGAGCTCACGCAGAACGAGCCGGTGCGCGTCTACGATTGCAGCGGCCCGTGGGGCGACCCCGCCTTCGAGGGCGACGTCGAGCAGGGCCTGCCTTCCGTGCGCGGCGAATGGATTCGCGTCCGCGGCGACGTGGCGGAATACGAGGGCCGCGCCGTCCAGCCCGGCGACAACGGCTACCTCAGCGTCAGCCATGCCCAGCAGGCCAGCGAGCGCCGCGGCGGGCTCTCGCCGCTCCAGGCTCCCGAGAATGCGAAGCGCCGCCCGCTCCGCGCGAGCTCCGGCCGCCCGGTCACGCAACTCTGGTATGCGCGCCAGGGCATCGTCACGCCCGAGATGGAATTCATCGCCATCCGCGAAAACATGGGCCGCGCCCGCATCGCCGAGATGTCGCAGGACATCCTCCGCAGCGACCTCGACAAGCAGCACTCCGGCTCCTCGCAGCAGCCCGACAGCGCCTACACGCCGGGCATTTTCCGCCGCTTCCCGCAGCGCATTCCCGACCAGATCACCCCCGAGTTCGTCCGCGACGAGGTCGCCGCCGGCCGCGCGATCATTCCCGCGAACATCAATCACCCCGAGCTCGAGCCGATGATCATCGGCCGCAACTTCCTCGTGAAGATCAACGCGAACATCGGCAACTCCGCCGTTGCGTCCAGCATCGACGAGGAGGTCGAGAAAATGCGCTGGGCCACGAAGTGGGGCGCCGACACCGTGATGGACCTCTCCACCGGCCGCAACATCCACGCCACGCGCGAGTGGATCCTCCGCAACTCGCCCGTCCCCATCGGCACCGTGCCCATCTACCAGGCCCTCGAGAAGGTGAACGGCAAGGCCGAGGACCTCACCTGGGAGCTCTTCCGCGACACGCTCATCGAGCAGGCCGAGCAGGGCGTCGATTACTTCACCATCCACGCCGGCGTCCTCCTGCGCTTCGTCCCGCTCACCGCGCGCCGCATGACCGGTATCGTCTCCCGCGGCGGCAGCATCATGGCAAAGTGGTGCCTCGCCCATCACCAGGAAAACTTCCTCTACACGCACTGGGACGACATTTGCGACATCATGGCCGCCTACGACGTGAGCTTCTCCATCGGCGACGGCCTGCGCCCCGGCTCCATCGCCGACGCGAACGACCGCGCCCAATTCGGCGAACTCGAGGTCCAGGGCGAGCTCACCCGCCGCGCCTGGGCCAAGGGTGTGCAGGTGATGAACGAAGGCCCCGGCCACGTGCCCATGCACATGATCGAGGAGAACATGGCCAAGCAGCTCGAGTGGTGCGGCGAGGCCCCGTTCTACACGCTCGGGCCGCTCACGACCGACATCGCCCCCGGCTACGACCACATCACCAGCGGCATCGGCGCCGCGATGATCGGCTGGTATGGCTGCGCGATGCTCTGCTACGTCACCCCGAAGGAGCACCTCGGCCTGCCGAACAAGCAGGACGTCAAGGAAGGCGTCATCACCTACAAGCTCGCCGCCCACGCCGCCGACCTCGCGAAAGGCCACCCCGGCGCGCAGTATCGCGACAACGCGCTGAGCAAGGCGCGCTTCGAATTCCGCTGGGAAGACCAGTTCAACCTCGGCCTCGACCCCGAGCGCGCCCGCGAATTCCACGACGAGACGCTCCCCGCCGAAGGCGCAAAAACGGCGCATTTCTGCAGCATGTGCGGCCCGCACTTTTGCTCGATGAAGATCACGGAAGACGTGCGCAAGTATGCCGCGGAGCAGGGCCTCTCCGAAGAAGAGGCGCTTGACGCCGGCATGGCCGAGAAGAGCAAGGAGTTCGTCGAGGCCGGAGCAGAAGTTTACGCGAAGGCCTAAAGCGAAAACCAGCCCATGCCCGCCAGACCGCCCACGATCTACCTCATCGCGGGCTGCAACGGCGCGGGCAAGACGACATTTGCGCGGGAGTTCCTGCCCAAGGAAGTGAACGTTCTGCGCTTCTTGAACGCGGACGAGATCGCACGTGGCCTGTCACCGTTCGATCCTTCCGCCGAGGCCGTGAAAGCCGGTCGCCTGTTGCTTTCGGAGATTCGGGAGTGCCTTGCCCGCCGGGAAACCTTCGGTCTGGAATCCACACTCAGCGGCCGAAGCTATCTGCGTCTGTTCGACACCGCGCGACAAGCGGGCTACCGACTCTATCTTCATTACCTGTGGCTGCCGACCGCCGCGATGGCCGTTGCCCGCGTCCGCGAGCGCGTGCGAAAGGGCGGTCATCATGTGCCTGCAGCGGATGTCCGCCGCCGCTTCCAACGCAGCCGCGGGAACCTTCCGGCCTACGCGGCGATCTCCGACAAATGGGCCGTGTGGGACAATCAAACAAGCCCGCCAGCTCTTCTTGCGGAATCCGGAACTTGTTCCCTCGCCGATCTCCGGCGTATGGTGCCCCTATGAAAAGCGCGCACTCCAAAGCGGCCATGGACGATTTTCTCGCCCCCGCCCGGCGTGCCTTTCGGAGCGTCGCCAGGCAATTGCGTGCCGAGAGCGCTCCCGCCGCGACCGTCCGAAAGGTCAAAGTCTCGCGCGTGCGCAGCGCGAGCGAAAAGCTCGCCCGTTCTTCTGCTCGATGAGCCGAGGCCAATGGGATTGGCCGAGTCAGACAACGCGGGGCGTTGCCCGAAGGGCGCTGCCGCGGGGACGCGGAAGCATCAAAATCACGGAAGACGTGCGCAAGTATGCCACCGAGCAGGGCCTCTCCGAAGAAGAGGCGTTCAAGGCTGGCATGGCTGAAAAAGCCGTCGAGTTCGCGGAAAGCGGCGCCGAACCCTACGCCAAGGCATAAATTTTGAAGAGAATGCGAGCCAGAGCTTAATGTTGCTTCAATTTCCAGCGCCGAAGTCTTGGGAGGAATTCGAATTTATATGCCTTCAACTTTGGCGAGATGTTTGGGGTGATCCAAATGCGCAGCGTGTGGGTCGAAATGGGCAGGATCAGGATGGTGTTGATATCTTTGGATCGCCAATTCGGGGAAAGGGCATATATGGCGTCCAATGTAAGCTGAAAGATGCGCTGGTTGCGGCTGCCATCTCTGAACAAGACTTGACGCAATGCGTAGACGCCGCTCGCGACTTTAAGCCTGCACTCAAGCACTTTACAGTCGCAACGACAGGACCGAGGGACGAGAAAATACAGGAGACCGCCAGAAAACAAAGTGCCGACCCAAACGCCCCGTTTCAGTTGTCTGTGTGGTCTTGGCATGACATTAGCGAAGAGCTTAGCTACCGTGATAAAGTCGCCTCGGGACTCTACAGAAATCCATCATTGCAAAGTCCCCCTGAAGAAAATTTAGGACAGATTAGTCGCCTTGACCCCAGCGATAAACTGTTCGCAATTATTTCGCGCCCGGCATTTCGTTCGCAGCTACCAGCGAAACTACTTCAAGAGGCAGGAAAGCTATTATTTGAGATTGTTGACAATACATTTTCCCACGGCGCAGCGAGCCGTGTAAGTATTTCAATCGAAAATGGGTGCATTAGCTTACGTGACGATGGCTTCGCCTTCGATCCTACAGCGAATGTTAAAACCGAAATAAAATCATTCAAAGACGGAGTAGGTCTTTGGGCTATAGGCCGATTTTTGAAGAAGTATGAAAATCGGGCAGAGTTAAAATGGCGTGAAGTGGTTGACTCAAGCGCGCTTCGACGGGGGCACCCAGGCAACGAGATAACCCTTCAATTTTCAGCGGACACTATTCAATCGGCAAAAAATGATGCTCCCGATTTGGAAGTGGGTTTCATGCTTGGGGGCATGGAAATCTCGCGAATCGCTTCAGAGATAAACATTTCCTCAAACGCAGAGACTTTCCATCTACAATTCACTGAGGGGGGCGCCCTAAGTCCTGAGGTGATGCTTGTAGAGGCAATTCGCAAACGGCTACCACCTTCAACAACTCTCATAGTCTCAGCGAGAGCTGATGACGATATCTTACACGTTATTCAGTCGATCGGTGATCCGCGGGTTGTAGTTGGCCCTATATTGCCGGGTTAATTTTCTCCAACTCTTGCAAAAGCTTTCGGTAAGTTCCCCCGCGAATTAGCCGTTGCGATAAAGCATCAATAATCGAGTTGTTTGCCGTCCCTTGGCGAATGTATTCGCGCATACGTTTGTCCACCTCGATTCCATCCAAATAAATTCCCCAACAAGATAGCTGCTTATCAGTGAGATTACTTCCTCGTGCCCTAGAATCCTGCCGAACGTGTTCGTCCAAGAAACGCCAGATTTTCCACGATGGCATAGACCATTGCGAAGCCGCGGCTAGCACCAGATCGCGTGGGATTTTCATTGAATCGGCAACTATTCCCATTTGACCCACAAAAACCCCCTCGTAGGCGGCATCTCCAATAGTGGGTTTTTTAGGTAATCGCGATTTATCAATGCCGTAAATTTGTAAGATATGTTGTAGCGGATCTTCGGCTTCCCAAAGCGATGGAGTAGCTGTCTCAAAGGTTTCGCGCATAAGTTCGGCTGCTACGCCCATCGGATCGTTTAGTCTTTTATCGCCTCTAGTGGAAAGCTTCCCTCCTAGGGTTGATGCCAAACGAGAAAAATATGCACGAGCTTCTTCCGGAGTTCTCAGCTTCCCACCGTCATAAAGCGGCTTTGAAAAATCAACCGTGGGGAAGTGCGTAATAGAGGCGATCCTCGCCGAACGTTGCATATTTTCTTCGGAAAAATTGCGGCGATAGAAGTGCCAAAAGTCATAGTTTCTTTTGAAAAATTCTGTTCCCGTCTCCACTCCGTTGCAGACATTAGGCCTGATAGCCGCAATGGCATTTGCCAAATCAAAATTGGCATTTTCTAAAAGGAAATCTATTTCGGCAGAGCGTAATTCTATGATGCTACCGACTGGTGACTCCGAATATTTCGTTTTCTGGAAACAAACGAGTGGGAGATTTCGAAGAAAATTCCACCGCTTCTCGAAAACATCATCGTTCTGATGGTGACTGAGTTCGGCGAGATGATGCCACGTTAGAAACGGGACGATCGAACCCGTTTTAAAAAGCTCGAAAATCGATTTGGCGTCTTCATCAGTTTCATAGTCACGTGCTAGATTTCCCAGTGTGGATGAATCGAGTGACACAAATGATGTTCGAAGGCTGGCTATCACGGTAGTTGAGAGCTTGTTGTAACCTTTGGGATTCGTCACACGTTTGGGCTGGCCGCGCAGAACGTTCTCCTACTTGTGAGAATAACAAAACTCTTCTCAAACGCCGTCTCTTTCAGATTTAGAGTTCTCTAGGTTTCGGATCGGTTCAGGCCTCAGATTGAAAGAACGTGCGTTGCTCGCGCTAGCCTGATTACGTGCAGGCGGCGCGTTAATCCTTTGGGTTCGGCTACTCTGCCGCGGCACCGATGAAAATTTGCACGACCTTGCCGGCCGCGAGGTGGAACATCACGCCGCCGTAAACGGAGCCGGCGACGAAGAGTTTCCCGGGCTCGCCTTCTTCCTTGTTCTGCACGTCGTGATACGCCTTCGCGACCTTCGCCTCGGGGCTCCCGATCTGGATTCCACGCGACGTAGCCAGCTGGCACGGGGACCCGGCGGTGATGCTGAGGATGGTCTTCGCGCCGCCTTTTTTCTCCGAGTTCATCGCGAGCGTGAGCCCCTGCTTCGGGAAATGCCATTCCTGCACCCACTCGCCGATGGCTTCCCACTCGACGTCCTTGCCTTTGCTGGCCGGCTTGCCGAGGGCTTTGGCGACGTCGGCGGCACTTTGGCCGAGCTTGAGGTTGCCGAGTGAGTCGCCCTCGAACGGTTTCTCCGCCCGCAGCGAGCCGACGGCCATGCAGAAGGTGGCGAGAAGAAGTGGAACGACGGATTTCATGGGGAACGATGACAGGGATGGGGGTCGGTTCATGCAATTTTAGGACTTTTGCGCGAGCTGGGCTTCGAGTTCGGCGATGCGGGCCCGGAGCGGGGCGACGGCGCGTTCGACTTCGGCGGCGGTGTAGCGCGGGGTGATGTATTTCGGGCAGTTCCAGTCGTAGCCCACGACATCGATGAGCATCAGCCGCTCCGTGATCGGGCGGGCGGCGGGTTCGGCGAGCTTTTCGACGAGGTCGGGGTGTTCGCCCGCGTCGAGCACGCGGGCGTGGCCGAGGATTTTCAACCGCGTGCGGTGCGGGTAGTCCATGAGGAAGAGACTGACGCGGTCGTTGACGGAGAGGTTGCCGGTGGAGAGGAGCTGGCGGTTGCCCTGGTAATCGGCGAAGCCGAGCTGCGAGGGCGAGAGCACGCGCAGGAAGCCGGGCGCGCCGCCGCGGTGCTGCACGTAGGGCCAGCCGGTCTCGCTGACGGTGGCGAGGTAGAACGAGTCGCGGCTTTGGATGAAATCGATCTCGTCGTCGGTGAGCGCGTCGGGCGGGCCTCCCTCCGGAAGCCGGACCGACCGGCCAAACTGACGGGCCTGCGCGGCCTGCACCGCGGGCGTGAACGTGAGCTCGAGGAACTTTTGGGCCATGGCGGTCGCGGTTCTGAACCGAAGGTTCGCCAGCCGGCGGGCAATGTCACCTCGAAAGCGCTCCGGGCATCGGGACGATAATTTCCCGGGCTGTGTCACGAAACGAACCGGCCATCCGTCCTCCCTGTTGATGAATGCAAATCTCACTTCGGAAAAGGAAATCGGAAAAGTCGTCGTGATCGGGGGCAGCGGCCTGATCGGCGGGAAGCTCGTGGGCCTGCTGCGGCAGCGAGGGCGCGAGGTGCTGGCAGCGTCGCCCTCCTCGGGTGTGAACGCGGTGACGGGCGAGGGCCTGGCCGGCGCACTCGCGGGCGCGAGCGTGGTGGTGGACGTGTCGAATGCGCCGTCGTGGGAGGACGCGGCCGTGCTCGCGTTCTTCGAGGCCTCGACCCGGAACCTGCTCGCGGCGGCGAAGGCGGCGGGCGTGCGGCATTACGTGGCGCTCTCGGTGGTGGGCACGGACCGGCTGCAGGCGAGCGGCTATTTCCGCGCGAAGCTGGCGCAGGAGCGGTTGATCGAGGCGGGGGAAATTCCCTTCACGATCGTGCGGGCGACGCAGTTCTTCGAATTCGCGGCGGGCATCGTGCAGGCGAGCACGCAGGACGGCGTGGTGCATCTCTCCGCGGCGTTGATGCAGCCGATCGCGGCGGACGACGTGGCGGCCGCGCTGGCGGAGATCGCGACGGAACCGCCCGCGAACGGCATCGTCGAAATCGCGGGTCCGAAGCCGATGCGGATGGATGCGTTCGTGGGCGAATTCCTGCGGGCGAGCGGCGATCCGCGCACGGTGAGCGTGGACGCGGAGGGGTATTTCGGCACGCCGGTGGATGACCGCAGCCTCACGCCCGGCGATGGGGCGAGGCTGGGCGCGACGCATTTCGGGGATTGGCTCTCGCGCGGGGCCGGGCGAAAGTAGCCGATGTCGTGATCGAGGCCTTCCACGAGCATCGCCAGCTCCTCTTCGGCATCGCCTATCGCATGCTCGGGCAGGTGTCGGAGGCGGAGGACGCGGTGCAGGAGGTGTGGCTGCGCTGGCAGCGGCAGGACGCCGCGCGCATCGAGTCGCCGAGGGCGTGGCTCGTCGCCGCGACGACGCGCCTGTGCATCGACCAGCTGCGGCTGGCGCGGCGGCAGCGAGAGGAATACTACGGCGTGTGGCTGCCGGAGCCGCTCATGGAGACCGCGGCCGCGCCGGATGCCGTGGAGCTGGCGGACTCGCTCTCGATGGCGTTCATGCGGATGCTGGAGGCGCTCGGGCCGGTGGAACGGGCGGCGTTCCTGCTGCGGGAGGTGTTCGACTACGATTATGCGGCCGTCGCAGAAATCGTGGGCCGGTCGGAGGCCAACTGCCGGCAGATCGTGCGCCGCGCGAAGGCGCATCTCGACGCGCCGCTGGGGGAACCCGTGGCGGCACCGGACAACCGGGCGCGCGAGATCGTGGAAAAATTCCTCGCCGCCACGACCACGGGCGAGATCGACGCGTTGCTCGAGATGCTCATGGACGAGGCCGCGGTCTACAACGACGGCGGCGGCAAGGTGCGTGCGGCGGGGCTGCCCATCCGCACGGCGGATCGCGTGAGCCGGTTCCTCGTCGGCATCCAGCGAAACCTCCCGGCGGACTTGCGTCATCGCTTTGCCCGCATCAATGGCCGGCCGGGCGCGCTCCTGCTTTCGCAGGGTCGCATCCTCGCCGCGCTGGCCTTCGAGCTGTCGGGCGAGCGCGTCCAGGCCATCTACGGAATCTGGAATCCCGACAAGCTGCGGCATCTCGCCGCGGATGAGGCCGGGGCATGACGTGCCCTTGCAACCGCGAAGCGTTCCGAAGGGATTGCTGGAGCGCGGCGCAGGAAATTTGCATAGGTGGAGATGTGAGAAATGCGTCGCGCGGGCGGAGACTTCATCGGAGGGCGGTGGCGTGGATGATCGCGCTGGCCCTGCTTGTGGTTGCCGGGGCTGCGCAGGCGCAGACGGGACTGACGCTGCGCGGGGATGCGGTGCAGGGGGCGGCGGGCAATGATGTGACGCTGACCTTCCGGGCGGATGGCTTTTGGCAAATCACCGAGGGCATGGGGACGATCCAGTGGGACCCGCAGGTCATGGACTACGTGCATGCGGGCGACTTCGGGATTCCGGAGATCGACGAGGGGACGTTCAGCCTCATCCCGAGCGGGAAGCTCATTTTCGACTGGAGCAGCAACAACATCCTTGGCAACACGCTCGCAGACGGCTCAGTGCTCTTCTCACTCACCTTCAACGTGCGGGGCGAAGCGGGCGACACGACGTCGGTCGCCTTCACGGACGGCTGGACGCCGCTGCATTTCGAGTCGGCGGAGAACATCGATCTGCCGTTTTCCTCGGTGCCGGGAAGCGTGACGGTCGTGCCCGAGCCGGGCGCCACGGCGGCCGTGCTGGCGCTGGGCGTCCTGATTTGCGCGGTAATCCGGCTCAGGGCTGGTCGGGAATCTCCGGCTCGACGAGATGGGCGAGGAGCGTGAGCGATTCCTGCCAGCCGAGGGTGCACATTTCGCCGGGGATCATGGCGGGAATGCCTTCCTGCATGATGGTGAGTTCCGTGCCGCAGGGGACCGGGCGCAGCTCGATCGTGACGGTCATCTCGCCGGGGAGATTTGCGTCGTCGAACTTGTCGGTGTGGCGGATGCGTTCGTTCGGGACGAGCTCGAGGTAGGTGCCGCCGAAGGAGTGGCTGCTACCGGTCGAAAAATTCGTGAACGACATTTTGTAGCTGCCGCCGACGGTGGCGTTCATCTCGTGGACTCTGCCGGTGAAGCCATGCGGCGGGAGCCACTTGACCATGGCGTCGGGGTCGAGGAAGGCGCGGTAGATGCGCTCGGGCGTGGACTTGAGCACACGATGGAAGCGGACGGCGTGGGTGGTGGGAGCGGTCATGATCGATAAAGGGTGTTCTCTCTTACGACGAGTGGGATGCCGTCCGGAGGACATTGACCGGGAAATCGCGATTCTCCGAAGTGGCGATCTTACTCCGCCGCGGCGCCGATGAAGATCTGCACAACCTTGCCGGCCTCGAGGTGGAACAGCGCCCCGCCGTAGACGGAGCCGGCGACGAGGAGTTTCCCGGCCTCGCCCTCCTCCTTGTTGAGCACGTTGCGGTAGGCCTTCGCGACCGCGACCTCGGGGCTGCCGATCATGATGCCGCGGGAGGTGGCCAGTTTGCATGGCGACTCGGCGGTGATGCTGAGGACGGTCTTCGCGCCACCCTTTTTGGCGGAGTTCATCGCGAGAGTGATTCCCTGCTTGGGGAAATGCCATTCCTGCACCCATTCGCCGATGGCTTCCCACTCGACGTCCTTGCCCTTGCTCTGCGGCTTGCCGAGGGCGGCGACGGCGGCGGCCGCGCCCTGGCCGAGCCGGAGGCTGCCAAGCGTCTCGTTCTCGAATGTTGTCTCCGCGCGCAGCGAGGAGACGCCCAGGCCAAGGGTGACGAGCAAGCCGAGAGTGACGCGAAGGACCCGGATCATGAGGTGATCCTGCCACCTTCGCGCGGCGCCGTCATGGAAATCGTGACGGCCGGCGGCCCGGAATCGGCCGGCTGAAAGGGGCGAATGGGAGAACGTTCGAGACCTTGCGTCTTGCCGCCGGGTCGAGAGAGGGCCATTTTCGCCGCAGAGTCCGTCCCTTATGCCCGACGACAGCACTTCCCTCTTCCGGTCGGCGTGGTCGATTTACGACACGATCATCGAGCGCAATTATCTGTCGCATCACGAGATTCAGGAATGCGTGCGGTCCGTCCTGAGCGCGCACCGGGCAAAGGGCGACTACGCCATGCTGGACCTCGGCTGCGGCAATGCCCGGTTCCTGGCGCCCGTGCTCGAGGATTTCCCGCCGGCGCGCTACGAGGGCGTCGACCTTTCGCGGACGGCGCTGGATGAGGCCGCCGTGCGGCTGTGTGGCATCCCCGGCGCTGTTCTGCACGAGCGCGACATGCTCGTCCGCGTGACGGAACTGGCTGGTGAGTCCTTCGACGTGATCTATTCCAGCTTCGCGGTGCATCACCTCGCGATCGCCGACAAGCGACGCCTCTTTGCGGCCTGCGCGGCGCTGCTGGCGCCGGAGGGCGAGTTTCTGCTGGTCGACGTGGTGCGTGAGGAGGGCCAGACCCGCGAGCAGTATCTCGACGCGTATCTTCACTGGATGCGCACCGCGTGGACGGCGGTTCCCCGCGACCAGATCGAGGAGGCCTGCCGCCATGTCGCCGGCCACGACTTCCCGGAGACGCTCTCCTCCCTCGAGAGCATGGCGGCGGACGCGGGACTGGGGAGCCTGCGCGTGCTCGGCCGATTCGGGCCCCATCACGTGCTGGCCTTTCGCCGATAGGTTTCGCAGGGGGGCGCGGCGACAAGATGCTCGTCGATCCGACCGGCGGCGTGCAGTGTGCGGGAAGTGATGTCTGCTTTTTCCAAACTCGGCGTTCCGGAGGATCTTGTGCAGGGGCTCGAGGCGCTCGGGATTTCCGCCCCCACGTCCATTCAGGCCAGCGCGATCCCGTTTCTCATCAAGGATGGCGGGGACCTCGTTGCTCAGGCGCAGACGGGCACCGGAAAGACGGCGGCGTTTGGCCTGCCGCTGCTGACGAAGATCGATCCGGCCAACCCGAAGATCCAGGCGCTGGTGCTCTCGCCGACGCGGGAGCTGGCCAAGCAGATCGGGAAGGCGCTGTTTCAATACACCAGGTTTTCGAAGGCGAAGATCTTCGTCGAGGTGGCCGGGGGCGGCGACAAGATCGGCGAGCAGGTGGCGAGGCTGAAGCGGCCGACGCACATCGTCGTGGCGACGCCGGGGCGGCTTTTCGATTTGCTGAAACTCGGCGCCATCCGGCTCGACGCCGTGCGGCATCTCGTGCTCGACGAGGCGGACGAGATGCTGAGCATGGGGTTCCGCAAGGAGGTCGTGGAGATCATCGGGCTGACGGAGAAGTCGCGTCGGAGCACGTGGCTGTTCTCGGCGACGTTTCCCGAGAAGATCCAGCGGCTCATCAAGGATTGCATGGCGGGCGAGCCGCGGGTGATCCAGGTCGAGAAGAAGCAGGTGGTGAACCGCAATATCGCGCACCGCTACGTGATCTGCCCGCGCGAGGACAAGGACGACTGGGTCGCGAATTACCTGCTCGGGCAGGACGAGGAGCGCGGGATGATTTTCTGCCGGACGCGGGCCGGCGCGATCAAGCTCGGGGAGGAATTGACGAAGCGCGGCGTGGCGGTGGGCGTGCTGCAGGGCGACCTCAGCCAGAAGGACCGCGACAAGGTCATGCGGGCCTTCAAGAAGGAGCGCACACACTTCCTCATTGCGACGGACGTGGCCGCGCGCGGCATCGACGTCGAGGGACTGTCGTTCGTGATCCACCGTCAACTGCCCGAGAAGCGGCAGTATTACACCCACCGCGCCGGCCGCACCGCTCGCGCGGGCAAATCGGGCGTTTCGATCTGTCTGATCGAGCCCGAGGAACGCAAGGATATCGCGGAACTCGAGCGCGAACTGGGCCTCACCTTCGAGGCGCTGGACTGGGAGTAGCTGCGGGGGCAAGAAGGCCGCCAGGAAGCGGCCGATGAGTCATCTTCCCGACGGTCGGGATATCCCGCGGAGGGATATCCCGGGCCGGGTGGGGAGTTACTCGACGTTCGATCCGACCACGGCAGCCATCTGCATCATGTCGATCGTCTCGCCTTCCTTGAGATTCGTGAGATCGGTGACCTTGCCCGACTTGCTCGTCGACTTCGTGTTCTTGAACACGGGCAGGAGCTTCGCATCGGCGACGATGAACTTGCCGGCGTTCTCGGGTTTGCCGTTTGCGGTCTTCGTCTGGAGCTTGTTCTCCTTGATGTAGTCCCAGATCTTTTTGGTGATCTCGGTGCGCGGAAGTTCGGTGGCGCCGAGGAAGGCGGCCAATTCACTTTTGAGTTTAACGGAGCGGTTCAGTCCTTTTGCGTCTTCCATAGAATTTTTGGGTTTGGGTGAATGGACTACTCGATTCACTTTTGGCGGATGCGTCCAGACTTGAATCGCAGGGAGTCCGCGCGGATGCCTCGGAGTCGCGGCGCGAGGTTTCGGGCCGGAGCGAGCTTCGGAGGTCGGATCCGGTGGCCGAATTCAGGCCGACGACGCGGTGTGGCGCGCCTGGCGCTTCGGCAGCGGAGCGGATGTCTGCCGCGGGGCGGAGCGGTTGCGCTCGCCCTCCGCGCGCAGCCAGGCTGGGAGTTCGGTGCGGCCCGCCGCGGCGTAATCCTCGCGGAGAAGGGCGTCGGCGCGTTCGAGGGATTCGCCGCGAACTTCGTGGAGGTAGCGGCGGAGAAGCTCGGCCAGCGTGTGGAGCGGAATGGCGTGCGTGCGACGGAGCGTGGCGTGGATCCAGTCGCTGAAGGCGAGGAATTCGTGGAAGGGCGACGCCGCGGTTTCCCAGAGCGCGACGACGGTGCGGGGAAAATTGCCGCTGTTGCCCACGAGATCCCAGAAGCGGGCGAAGCGCCGCATGCGTTGCATGGTTTCGAAATCGACCAGCCGCGTGCGGAGGATCTCGTAGGGCGGATGGTCGGCGTAGACCATGCCCCATTCGGCGTCGTGACGGATGATCGGCGTTCCGCGCAGGCGCTTCAGCATGCCGACCTGGATTTCCTGTGGCCCGATGCGGACGAGCCGGTCGAAGCCCGCGCCGAAGCTCTCGAGCGTCTCCCCGGGCAGGCCAAAGATGAGATCGGCGTGCACGTGGACGCCGGTTTTCTCGCGGAGAAAGGTGAGGTTATCGGCGAGGCGTTCGTAGTTCTGCCGCCGGCTGATGAGCGCGGCGACCTCCGGATTGAACGTCTGGATGCCGACCTCGAACTGCAGCGCGCCGGGTGGGAATTGCACGATGAGATCGCGCAGCGCCTCGGGCAGGCGGTCTGGCACCATCTCGAAGTGGACGAACAACCCGGGCTCGAGCCGATCGAGGAAAAACTGGAGGATCGCGCCGCTGATCTTGAGGTTCAGGTTGAACGTGCGGTCGACGAATTTGAACTGCCGCACCCCGCGTTTCAGCATGCCGGCGAGGGATTCCAGGAAGGGCTCCAGCGCAAACTGGCGAACCGGCGCGTCGAGGGAGGAGAGGCAGAACTCGCAGGTGAACGGGCAGCCGCGCGAGGCCTCGACGTAGAGGATGCGGTGCGCGATGTCGTCTTCGGTGTATTCGTCGTAGGGCAGCGCGACGTCCTCGAGCGGCGGCAGGGGTGCGTGGATGAGCCTGCTCGCGGGGGGCGTGCCGGCCAGCCATTGCCGACAGAGATCGGCGAAGGCGAGATCGGCCTCGCCGGTGATCACGTAGTCGGCCAGCGCGACGATCGGCTGCCCCTCGGATTCGTGGCTGACCTCCGGACCGCCGAGCACGATGCAGACCTCCGGGGCGATCCGCTTGAGCAACGAGACGACCTCCAGCGATTCGCGGACGTTCCAGATGTAAATGCCGATCCCGATGATGCGCGGCCGGCGAGCGAGCAGCCGCTCCACGATCTCGATCGGGCGCTGCTGGATGTCGAACTCGACGATCTCGCACTGGTCCCGCAGCTCCCGAAGGTTCGCGCGCAGATATCGCAGGCCGAAAGCGGCGTGGATATAGCGGGCGTTCAGAGTGGTCAGCAGGATCATCGCGGCGACGGCGAAAGATTAGTCGGTAATCGACTTCTCGAACAGTTCGCCCTGCCGGGGCGGCGCGGGGGCGACGGGATCGGGCGGAAGGCGTTTCTCGATGGCGCCGGTCGGCGTGAAGACGCCGAGCAGGGCAAAGCGGTCGTGGCGGATGGCGGCAGTCATGGCTGGCGAGGCGGCGGCGGTGACCATCTTCGCGAGGCGGTAGTTCTTGCCGGGCTCGGGCGCGGTGATCACGAAGAACGCGCGGGCGTCGGGTGAGGCATCCGCCCAGAGGAGTTCGCCGCTGTCGTTCGTGCCGATCGCGGCGACGGGAACGGTGCAGGCAAGCTGGTTACCGGAGCCGGGGCGCAGCCACCAATCGAGGCGCTCCTCCTTGGCGGAGCCAGCCCACTTCTCCGTGATGACGGAGCCGTCGGGCAGGGTCAGCGGAAGATGCTGCCCCGCCCGCCAGAGTTCCCCAGCCGTCGTGCGAAATGCGTTTGGCATTTCGACACTGTGAAGAATCCGTCCGGCCTTACGCGAGGTCGAAACGGTCGAGGTTCATCACCTTCGTCCAGGCGGCGACGAAGTCCGTGAGGAACTTCGGCTCGCTGTCGGCGCAGGCGTAGACTTCCGCGAGGGCGCGGAGAATGGAGTTCGAGCCGAAGACAAGGTCGGCGCGGGTGCCGGTCCATCTCGGCGCGCCCGTCTTGCGGTCGAAGCCCGCGAAGGCGTTGCCGCAGGGCGAGACCGGCTTCCACTCGGTGTCCATGCTGAGCAGATTCACGAAGAAGTCGTTCGTGAGTGTGCCAGGGCGTGTGGTGAGCACGCCGTAGGTGCTGCTGTCCGCATTGATGCCGAGCACGCGCAGGCCGCCGACGAGGACGGTGAGCTCCGGCGCGGTAAGCGTGAGGAGCTGGGCCTTATCGATGAGCAGGGCCTCGGCGGGCACGGTGTATTTGCCCTTGAGGTAGTTGCGAAAACCGTCGGCGATGGGCTCGAGGACGGCGAAGGACTCGACGTCGGTCTGTTCCTGCGAGGCGTCCATGCGGCCGGGGGTGAAGGGGACTTCGACGCTGTGGCCGGCGGCCTTGGCGGCGAGCTCGATGCCGACGCCGCCTGCGAGGACGATGAGGTCGGCGAGCGAAACCTTCTTGCCGCCGACGGCGGAGGCGTTGAACTCGCCCTGGATGGCTTCGAGCTTTGCAAGGACGACGGCGAGGCCGGCGGGATTGTTCACCGCCCAGTCCTTCTGCGGGGCGAGACGGATGCGGGCGCCGTTTGCACCACCGCGCATGTCGCTGCCGCGAAAAGTCGAGGCCGAGGCCCACGCCGTGGAGACAAGCTGCACGATGGTGAGGCCGCTGCCGGCGATTTTCGCTTTCAGCGCGGCGATGTCGGCGGCATCGACGAGGGGGTGGTCGACGGCGGGAATCGGGTCCTGCCAGAGGAGTTCCTCGCTCGGAACTTCCGGCCCGAGGTAGCGCGCGCGGGGACCCATGTCGCGGTGCGTCAGTTTATACCAGGCGCGGGCGAAGGCGTCGGCGAACTGGTCGGGATTCTCGGAGAAGCGGCGCGAGATTTTCTCGTAGATCGGGTCGAAGCGCAGCGAGAGGTCCGTCGTGAGCATCGTGGGCACGCGCTTCTTCGAGGGATCGTGCGCGTCGGGGATGGTCGCCTCGGCGCCCCTGGCGACCCACTGGTGTGCGCCGGCCGGGCTCTTGCTGAGCTCCCATTCGTATTTGAAGAGGTTCTCGAAGAAGGAATTGCTCCACTGTGCGGGCGTCTGCGTCCAGGTGACCTCGAGGCCGCTGGTGATGGTGTCCGCGCCCTTGCCGGTGCCGAATTTGTTTGCCCACCCGAAGCCCTGGGCCTCGAGCGGGGCGGCCTCGGCGTCGGCGCCGACGTTGTCCGCGGGGCCGGCGCCGTGCGTCTTGCCGAAGGTGTGACCGCCGGCGATGAGGGCGACGGTTTCCTCGTCGTTCATGGCCATGCGCGCGAAGGTGTCGCGGATGTCGTAGGCTGCTTTCAACGGATCGGGGTTGCCGTCGGGACCCTCGGGATTCACGTAGATGAGGCCCATCTGCACGGCCGCGAGCGGATTTTCCAGCTTGCGCGTGTGATCGACCTCGCTGTCGTCCTCCCCAACGAGCACGCCCTCGCCTTCGACGCCGGGCGAGCCCTGAGCATAGCGCACGTCGCCGCCGAGCCACGTCGTCTCGCGGCCCCAGTAAACGTCCTGATCCGGCTCCCACGTGTCGGGCCGGCCGCCGGCAAAGCCAAACGTCTTGAAGCCCATCGTCTCGAGCGCGACGTTGCCGGTGAGGATCATGAGGTCGGCCCAGGAAATCTTGCGGCCATACTTCTGTTTGATCGGCCACAGGAGGCGGCGCGCCTTGTCGAGGCTGACGTTGTCGGGCCAGCTGTTGAGCGGGGCGAAGCGCTGTTGCCCGCGCCCGCCGCCGCCGCGCCCGTCGCCGGTGCGGTAGGTGCCCGCGCTGTGCCACGCCATGCGGATGAAGAGCGGCCCGTAGTGGCCGAAGTCGGCGGGCCACCAGTCCTGCGAATCGGTCATGAGCTTCGCGAGGTCGGCCTTGAGCGCGGCGTAGTCGAGCGTCCGGAACTCCGCGGCGTAGTCGAAGTCGCCGCCCATCGGATCGGACTTCGTGGAGTGCTGGTGCAGCAGCTCGACCTTGAGGCGGTTTGGCCACCAGTCCTGGTTTGTCGTGCCGCTACCGGTGGCGGAAGCAGCGGAGGTGGGCCCGGCGTTGTGAAAAGGGCATTTGGATTCTTCGGACATGGCGGTTTCCTCGGCTTTTTGGGTTTGGACGAAAGTTCGGGCGGAAGACGGGGCATCCTGCGCGCGGGGTCGAGAAGACCAGATTCCCGGAAATAGGTGAAATAGTTGTTTCCTTTACTCGCCATAGGCGAGGCCTATGGGAAAGCCGCAGACAATTCCTCGCCGTCTCATGATCGGGTCCGATGGCGGCGACTCAGCTCCGCGCGGATTTCTGCGCGAAGGCCCGCATGAGCACGGAGGCGAGCCCCTCCGTGCGCACCGGCTTGCTGAGGTAGTCGTCCATGCCGGCGGAGAGGCAATCCTCGCGGTCGCCCTCCACCGCATGGGCGGTGACGGCTGCCATCCACGGACGCTTGTCCGGCGGGTAGCGGAGGCAGATCTCCCGGGCAGCCTCGAGGCCATTCATCTCGGGCATCTGGACGTCCAGAAGGATGACGTCGAAGGGGCTGCGCTCCAGCGCCGCGAGCACCTCGAGGCCGTTGGCGACGAGTGACGGGCGGTAGCCGAGGCGCTGGAGCAGCAGGGCCAGCACGCGCTGGTTCACGGAGTTGTCCTCGGCGACGAGGACGCTGAGCGGGTAGGAGGCCGCCAGGCTGGGCTGGTCGGGAACCAGGGGCGGCGGCGTTTCCCCCGCGCGGGTGTGGATGAGAATGTTGCGCACGGCATTGAAGAGCGGCGTGGTTTTCACGGGTTTTGTGAGCACGCCGGCGATGCCGAGCTTTTTGATGTCCGCGGGAGGATCGCCCATCGAGGAGAGGATGAGAATGGGCAGATCATGTTCGCTGAAGCGCTCGCGAATCCGCTGGGCGAGGTCGTAGCCGTCGATCTCTGGCATTACGACGTCCAGGATCGCGAGGTCGAACTTTTCGCCGGCCTCGAGCAGCGCAAGGGCGGAACGGGCGCCGTCGGCGGAGACGGGCTGCATCGACCAGGATTGCGTCTGCATCTGGAGGATCGAGCGATTCGTCGCGTTGTCGTCGACGATGAGAACGCGCATGCCGGCGAGGCTGCGGGAATCCGACATGCCGATCGCCGCCGGAATGGGAGCTTCGACGGGCTGGATAGGCACCTCGAACTGGAAGGTGGAGCCCTGGCCGATCTCGGAATCGACCCAAATCTTGCCGTCCATCTTTTCGACAATGCGGCGGGAGATCGCGAGGCCGAGGCCGGTGCCGCCGTAACGCCGGGTGGTCGAGGCGTCCACCTGGCTGAAGGCGTGGAAAAGCCGGTCGCGTCGCTCTGCGGGAATGCCGACGCCGGAGTCACGCACTGCCGCATGCAGCCGCAATCCGTGCTCCCCGGGGCGGACGGAGAGCTTCGTAAACACCTCGCCCTCGGCAGTGAACTTGATCGCGTTCGTGAGGAGATTCACAAACACCTGCCGGAGCCGCGTGGGATCGCCGAGGATGCAGGGCGGCACCTCCGGATCGATCCAGTAAACGAGGTCGAGATGTTTCCGAGCCGCCGCGCCGGCGACAAGGTCGAGCGACGACTCGATGCAGTCGCGCAGCAGGACGGGGATCTGCTCCAGCTCGAGCCGGCCGGACTCGATCTTGGAGAAATCGAGGATGTCGTTGATGAGGGCGAGCAGGACGTCGCCGCTGGAGTGGATGGTCTCGACGAACTCGTGCTCGCGCGCGCCGAGCTTCGCGTCGAGGAGGAGCTCCGACATGCCGATCACGGCGTTGAGCGGCGTGCGGATCTCGTGGCTCATGTTTGCGAGAAATTCCGCCTTCGCGCGCGCGTGGGCCTCGGCGCGCTCCGTCGCGATCTCGAGCTGGCGGTTGCGTTTCTCGAGCAATTCCGCGACCTGGTGGCGCTCGTCGATGTCCTGAAACACGCCGCGCAGGGCGACCACGCGCCCGGCCTTGTCCCGCACGGGTTCGCCGCGCGAATGCACCCAGATGGCGCGCTGGCCGGCCGTGATCAGCCGGGCTTCGAAGTCGAACGGCTCGCCGGTTTCCCGGGCCTGCTCGATCCGGGAAACGACGAGCGCGCGATGGGCCGGGTCGAAAAATTCGATCGCTGCCTCGAGGGAGATCGAGGTGCCGACGGGCACTTCGTGAATCTCGCAGGTGATGTCGGACCATTGCGGACCGCTGCCATCGAGCGGGAGATGCCAGTGACCGAGGCGGGCGATCCGACCGGCGGTTTCGAGCAGCGCCTGCGCCGTTTCCTTCTCGTGCAGGGTTTTCTGGAGTTCGCGGGCGTGGCGGGCTTTATCCTGAAGAGCGCTGATCGTGAATGTAAGCAGCGCCGAGACCAGAATGCCGAGGAGAAGGGCGGCCAGCGGGAGCTGATTCTCCGCGACGGTGAGCGTGGTGGAGGTCGGGACGACGACGAAGCGCCAAAGATGCCCGTGAAAATCGACCAGCGATTGCGCCGGGGAGTCGGAATCCGGGACCGGCGGGCCGTAGATGCGCTCGTTACCCTCGAAGACCGAGATCACGTAGCTGGCGAGCGAGGGCTCGCTGAGAACGATCTCGAGCAGGTTGCGAAGGCGGATCGCGCAGACCAGAAAGCCGTCGAACTGGTCGCGGGGAAAAAGCGGATAGCAGGCGAGGAAGCCGCGGCCGCCCTGCTTCAGATCCAAGGTCGGCGAAAGCGCCATCGTGCGAGTCGCCCGCGCATGGCCGAGCCCGGTGGCGGCGTCCCACCGGGTGTCGCTGCGCAGATCCCAGCCGGGGCCGGGGACTTGATTCTCCGGCACGATCCACCGGAGATGCAGCGTGGCGTCCACATACTCCATCGCGGCAAAGATCTTCTCGTCGCGCACGTAGGACCCCGCATCGGCCCGCCATTCCTCGTAGGGCGTGCCACCGCGCAGGTCCCAGCGTTGCTTCATCCGATCGACCGCGCGCAACGGGCCGTCCAGGCGCACCTTTGCATCGTTTTGGAGAGCCCGGGCGACGAGGGCCGCCTTCTCGTGCATGGTGGCGTAGCGGTCTGCCACGAGGGCCTGCCAGAGGATAATGGTCGCCGTGAGCGTGCCGAGCGCGACCGGGACGGGCAGCCAGCGATCCTCGAGCACGGATGCGTCACTGCGCCAGAGCGTCGCCAGCAGGCCGATGCAGAGAAAGCCGATGCCGCCCGCCGTGTGCACAGCCATGCCAATGAATGGCCCCCACGCGTAGGTGCCGGCGAGGCCGGTGGCGTAGCCGCAGAGCGCCATCAGGGCCAGCGCCAGTCCCAGCGACCCGAATGTCCAGATCGCGATGCGGCGCAGTCCCTCCGGAGGGCCCGCAGCCAGCAGCGTGATCGCGGCGCCGCACAGCAGGAAACACACGGAGGTCGGTGGCGACGGCCGGTGGGCGCTTTGCCCGGGCATGGTCGGCAGCACCGTCAGCAATTGGTCGAAGCCGAGTTTCCACCCGGTCACGTATTCGACGACGAGGGTCCCGCCGATCATCATCACCAGACCGCCGGTGATTCCGATGACGACCCGGCTGGGGCGCAAGGCGTGGGCCGCGAGGCCCGCACCGGCGAGGACGAAGCACATCGCCGTAAGGAATTGCATGGCGGCGAATCCCGGGCTCACCTGCACGACCTGGGGATTTTTCGCCAGCCACCCGAGGATCACGCCCCCGCCGAGCACGACGGAGACGAGTCCGCATATGGCTGTGATGATCTCCGAACGACGGAGCCGACGGGTTGTCCCGGAATCGGGTCGCGCTCCTCCGCCGGAGACGGAAGAAATGACCATGTGCATGCGGGATGTTTTTCGTTCGGGCGGGGCTTCCTTTGTGCAGGAAAAAGAGGAGCGTGCCAAGAACCCACCGCCGCCGGGGCGAACTTCCGGCCGTTCCCACACCGTGTGGCGCGTTCCCGCTTTTCATTGGCGGCGGCGG
Organism: Chthoniobacterales bacterium; assembly: GCA_036569045.1. NCBI lineage: Bacteria > Pseudomonadati > Verrucomicrobiota > Spartobacteria > Chthoniobacterales > Chthoniobacterales bacterium. Next base: position 34,707 of record DATCRI010000039.1, read on the forward strand.
AGCGTTGATTGGCTGGCGTGGAAGCGTTCGATGCGGGAGGAGTCACCGGAATCGTCTGGCGGCGGGTGCGGCCGGGTGAAGAGGAGCACGCGGAGGGAATCATGCGCGAATTCATGGCCCTCGCCCGGCAGACGGAGGGCTTCCTCGGCTCGGAGATTTTTCCGCCGATCCCCGGCCTGCAGGATGCCTACGTGGTGCTTTATCGCTTCCGCAGCGGCGCAAATCTGCGGACGTGGCTGAATCTCGAACGGCGCGAGCAACTCTTCGAGGAGATGGGCGGGCTGCTCTTGGAGCCGGCAAAAGAATTTTTTTTCGTGCACGGGCGGCAGCGGGCCGGCACGGCGTCGTCGGTTTTCGCGTATCGCATCCGGCCGGAGAAGGCCGCGCAGTTCCAGCGCTGGCGTTCGCGGATCATGGAGGAAGTGCGGACGTGGGAAGGCTTCATTGGCACGGAATCCTTCGACGCGCCGGGCGGGGCGGAGCCGGAATTCATCGTGGTGGTGCGGTTCGACAGCCGGCCGCATCTCGATGCATGGCTGCGCTCGCCGGAGCATCGCGCCTACATGAGGGAGGTCGGACGCTACGTGGAGCGCTTCAGCCTGCGGCGCGTGGGCAGCGGGTTCGAGGGCTGGTTCGACCATTCGCCGAATACCGCTCCGCCCGTCCGCTGGCGGCAGGCGCTGCTCATTCTGTCGGCGCTGTTTCCGGTCATCATGATCATGCGGCACCTGCTCGCGCCGCTCTTTGCGCGGATGCCGATGCCTTCGGCTTTTCTGATCCTTCTCGCGCTCGATCTCCTCGTGCTCACCTACGTGGTGATGCCGCATTACTCGCCGCGGATGGATTTCTGGCTGCGGCCGCGGGCGGATACGACGGCGCGCGAGCAGCTCGTCGGATGGATCGTGATCCTCGGCCTCCTCGCCGGGACGCTCGTCACTGCGCTCGCGGCCGAATCCTGAGCGGCCGCGAGTTCCGAAGAAAAGAGCCCCGCGGTCGGCGGATATGCCGGCGCGGGGCCCCAGGGAATGCGGCGGAACTATTCCGTGACGACGTCGATCTTGATCCGGACGGGATTCGCGATGGTGTCGAGCACCGGCGAGTTTCCAAGCAGTTCCTTGACCTGGGCCGCCGTGGCATCCCCCTTCACGCGGAACTTCACGCGGATTTCCTGGAAGCCCTTGCGGACGTTCGGGTCGATGCCAAGGAAGCCCTTGAGGTCGATATCGCCCTCGAGCTCCGAGTCAATGCTCTCGATCGAGAGGCCCAGATTCGCCGCGTAATAGGCGAGCGAGGTGGTCATGCAGCCCGAGAGGGCGGAGAGCAGGACCTCGACCGGGTTCAGGCCCGTATCCTTGCCCAGCAGCACCGGCGGTTCGTCCATCTGGACGTGCAGGAGATCCTTGTGGGTGTGCTCGACGTTCGTCCCGTGGAAGTCGCGGACGGTGGCAAGGTTGCGGGCGCCGTCTTCCCATTTGTTGGTGGCGCGGAACTCGAACTCGGCGAGGGTCGGGTCGCCCTTGACGGCGGCGATGGTCTCGCGAAGCGCGGTGACGTTGACTCCGTTGCGGATGATTTCCGCGGCAGGTGAGGTTGTGAGGGTTTGCATGGGATTTCTTTCGGTTGATGAGTCCGAAAGTCTGCCGCAGAGAGCGTTCTCGTGCTTTGCTGCGCGGGCCAATCGTTTGGCTGAAAAGTTCAGCCTGTGGCCGGGGCGTCCTGTCGATAGCCGATCGGCGGCTTTCCGAAGCGCTCCTTGAACACGCGGCTGAAGTGCGAGACGTCCTCGAAGCCGCTCTCGAACGCGATTTCCGTGACGCTGAGCGTCGTGCCGCCCAACCGCGCTGCGGCGTGGTCGAGCCGGCGCTGCACCAGCCATTTGCCGGGCGATGTGCCGAACAGCGTCTGGAACTCGCGCTTGAACGACGAGAGGCTGCGGTGGCAGAGCTTCGCGTATTCCTCGAGCGAGAGATTGAAGCGAAAGTTGGCCTCCATGATTTCCGCGACCGAGGGAGCGTCGCTCTCGGCCAACCGGCGGAAATACGCGGCCAGCCCGGGGTTGGCGTCGCTCGTCAGCACGCTGATGACGAGTTCCTTGAGCTTGAGGCGCACGAGCGGCTCGGGCGGCTTCACGGTGCCGGCAAGATAGGTGCGCATCGATTGGAACAGCGCGGCCAGCGCGACGTCGTTCTCCACGCGCAGGGCAGCCTCGATGGGCGCGGGATTTCCAGGTTGCGGGCCGGGTGTTCCGGTGACTTCCCGCACGGCGGCGCGCAACAGGCCATCGGGAATGAAGAGCATGAGAAGGCAGACCTCGGATTCGAAATGCTGCTCCCAAATGCTCGCGCCCTTCTTGAAAAACAGTGTGTCGCCGGGCCCGGCCCGCCAGACGTGATGCGCGGTGTGCCAGGTCTTTCGGCCGGTGACGACGTGCACGAGGTAGTCGGTCTCCGTCCATGCCGGGATCAGCTTCTCCGGGGCGCCGCAGGTGTATTCGGCAAACAAAATGTCCCCGATCTCGAGCCGGCCGTAGCTCGGATTTGTGCGAACGGATTGGAAGAGATTCAACATCGCGCGAGGACGTCGTGGGGAATCAGGTAAACCCAGCGGGTCGGTCAGAGGAATCTCCGATTTTGCGGATCGCGGAGGAATCGAAATTGCTTCCATCCGATGCCTCTCAACTTTCCTTCGTGAAACCCCTGTCCATCTTCCTTGCGCTTTCGGCGCTCTCCCTTCATGCCGCTGAACCCGAGCTGCACGTGTATTTCGGCAACCTGCACTCGCACACGGGATACAGTGACGGCGTCGGCACTCCCGAGGAGGCGTTTCTCTTTGCGAGAGACGTGGCGAAACTCGATTTCCTCGCGGTGACCGAGCATAACCACCTCCTCGGCGGCGACAAGGCCACGCCGGCGCAACGCATCGCGCTCTATGTGGGCCCGGCCGCGAGCGCGCTCGTGCCGACCGCGCGGCGGCTCACCGAGGATGGCCGCTTCGTGGCAATCTCCGGGCAGGAATTTTCCACGATGTCGAAGGGCAACCACGTGAACGTCTTCGACGTGCCGGCGGTGATCGACGTGCCATCCGGAGATTTCGCCGGGCTGCTGAAGTGGATGGCGGTGCACCCGGATTCGACGGGGCACCTGGCGGTGCTCCAGCTCAACCATCCCGCGCTCGGCCGGCCGGGCAAGGACGCCCTCGGCCCCAGGGAATTCGGGCGCGACGATTTCGGGGGAGATGCGGGCTGGGAGGATGCGATGGGCCGCGCGGCTTCACTCGTCGAGATTCTCAATGGCGAACCGCCGGAGAAAATGCCCAGCACGCGAGCCCCGCAGATCATGGAGCACTTCTACCTGCTCTTCCTCCAACTGGGCTTTCACGTCGCTCCCACGGGCGATCAGGACAACCATCACGGAAAGTGGGGCAGTGCGACGGAGGCGCGCACCGGCATCATTGCTCCCGCCCTGACGAAGAACGCGTTGCTCGAGGCGCTGCGCGCTCGCCACGTCTACGCAACCGAGGATCGCAACCTGCGAGTGATTGCCCGGGTGAGTGGGAAGTTGTGCGGCGACGTCTTGACCGCGACCGAACCGGAAACAAAGATCGAGCTGCAGATCGAGGACGCCGACGAGCCGGACGCCAGTTATCAGGTCGAAGTGTTCCAGGGCGAAATCGGCGGGCCGCTCGCGGCGGTCGTTCGCACGGCGTCGTTTCACGGGAATTGCACCGAAGAAATCAGCGACGTGCGGCTCGACCACGACGGCCAGTTTCTCTTTCTGCGGATCACGCAAAGCGGGGCCGAGCCCGATCGCGTGTGGACGGCGCCCGTCTGGCTGCAGCTGCCGAAGACGTGAGGCTCGCGAAGGCCGGGAGGTCCGTTAGTTTTCCAGACGCGAGTCGGCTCCGGAATCCACGGATTCGAGCTCGAGGAGCGCGGCCTTGATGGCGAGGCCGCCGGCGAACCCCGTGAGCCCGCCGTTTGTGCCGATGACGCGGTGGCAGGGGACGATGATCGAGATCGGATTTCTTCCGTTCGCGGCGCCGACGGCGCGCACGGCCCTGGGGCGGCCGATCTGCCGCGCGATCTCGGCGTAGCTGCGCGTTTCGCCGAAGGGAATCGCCGCCAGGGCGGCCCAGACGTCCTTCTGGAAGTCGGTGCCAGCCGGATCGAGCGGGATGGAAAATGTCTGGCGCTCCCCGGCGAAGTATTCGCTCAGTTGTTTTGCGGTCTCCACGAGGATGGGCTGGTTCGCGGTCTCCACAAGCGGTTCGAGGCGCACGCGCAGCGGATCATCGTTCTCCCACAGGATTGCGGCGAGTCCGCGGCCCGTGGCCACCAGCTTGAGGCAGCCGACGGGAGTTTGCGTGATTTGGAAGAAATGCGGCATCGGACTCGCGGCATCATCGCGCAATTTGCGGCGACTGCCGGCCATTTTCGGACGCGGAAATGAAAAAAAATTCCCGTGTCCGAAAATGGCCGGTCAGGAATGCACGATTGGTCCATGGTGACGGAGGATGATGGACGACGATGCCGCCTACATTGCGCTCAAGGCGCACGATCCGCGTTTCGACGGGGTGTTTTTTGTCGGAGTGACGTCCACGGGCATCTATTGCCGCCCGATCTGTCCGGCGAAGACACCGCAGCGCCGGAATTGTCGCTTCTTCGCGAGCGCGGAAACCGCGGAGAAGGCCGGCTTCCGCCCGTGCCTGCGCTGTCGGCCGGAACTGGCTCCGGGCCTCGCCCCCGTCGACAATGCGCGCCGCATCGCCCATCTGCTGACGCGGCGGATCGAGGAGGGACTCGCCGAGGACGACGGAATCGGGCTGGAAGATGTCGCGGCGCAGCTGGGTGTGAGTTCCCGGCAGTTGCGACGGATCGTGCAGCGCGAGCTGGGCGTGTCGCCGGTGGAGCTGATGCAGACGCGACGGCTATTGCTCGCGAAGCAGCTTCTCACCGAGACCGGGCTTCCCGTCACGGAGATCGCCTTTGCGAGCGGGTTCGCCAGTCTGCGGCGGTTCAATGCCGCCTTCCTCGCGCGGTATCGCATGCCGCCGGTCCGTCTGCGTCGCGAGAGCCGCGATCCCGGCGCATCGGTGATTCCGGGCGGCGCCACGGCGCTGCACCTCGCCTATCGTCCGCCCTACGACTGGGACGCGATGCGGGAATTTCTGGCCGCGCGCGTGATTCGCGACGTGGAAGCCGTCACCGAGGCAGGCTATGCGCGCACCGTGCGAATCGGGTCGCACACGGGATGGATCCGCGTCACTCACGCCGCGAAAAGGTCCGCGCTGCGGGTGGAGTTCACGCCGTCGCTGGCCCCGGTTCTTCCGGCATTGCTTGGTCGCCTGCGCAACCTCTTCGACCTCGCCGCGAGGCCGGACCTCATCGCGGCGCTTCTCGGGAAGGATGCCCTCCTGCGCGAGAGCGTGCGGCGGAATCCGGGCCTGCGCGTGCCGGGCGCCTTCGACGGATTCGAGATGGCGGTGCGGGCGATCCTCGGCCAGCAGATCTCGGTGAAGGCCGCGACGACGATTGCCGGTCGCTTCGCCGGGGCGTTCGGAGAGCCGATCGCGACGCCCTTTCCGGAGCTCTCGCGGCTCACCCCGCGGGCGGCGCGGCTGGCCGGGGCAAGCGTCGATGATGTCGCGAAATGCGGCGTGGTGAGCGCCCGCGCGCGGTGCATTCTGGAGCTCGCGCGGGCGTTCGAGTCCGGCGCGGTGAATCTCGATGCCGGCGTCGATCCGGAGGCGGCGGCGACTGCGCTGGAAGCGGTGCCGGGCATTGGCCCGTGGACGGCGCATTATCTCACGATGAGGGCCTCGCGCTGGCCCGACGCGTTTCCGAAGGAGGACGTCGCGGTGCGGAAAGCCCTCGGCGGCGTGACGGCGAGGCGGGCGGAGGAATTGTCGCGGCCATGGCGGCCGTGGCGGAGCTATGCGGTGATGCATTTGTGGCGGATGGCGGCAAACGCGTGAACGCGGGCGGCGCTTTGCCAGTGACTTCGGCGAGATGGGCGGCTAGTTCGTGGGCGTGGACTTCACGCTTTTCGTCACCACCTTTGCGACGCTCTTCGCGATCTGCAATCCGCTCGGAAACGCGGCCATCTTCCTGTCGATCACGACGGGCGAGAAGTCCGAGGAACGGCAGAAGCAGGCCTTCATGGGATCCGTCTACATGCTGGCGATCCTGCTCGCGTTTTTCTTCTTCGGAACGGCGATCATGAATTTCTTTGGGCTCAGTCTGCCCGGTATCCGCATCGCGGGCGGGCTCGTGATCATGAAGATCGGCTTCAATCTGCTGACGCCGCAACCGGACCACAATCACAGCGAGGAGGAGCACAAAGAGGCCGTCAAAAAGCCGGACATCTCGTTTTCTCCGCTGGCGATGCCGCTGCTGTCGGGCCCGGGATCGATCGCCGCGGTGATCGGCCTCACGGCGTTGCATCGAACCTTCACGCCGTGGGACTACGGGCAAATGCTCGGCGCGATCGTTGCCGTCGTCGTCCTGTGCTGGGTGATCCTCGCAAACTCCGAGCGGCTCCTCGCGGTGCTCGGCGTGAATGGAGCGAATGCGCTGACGAAGATCATGGGCTTCATCCTGCTTTGCATCGGCGTGCAGTTGAATATCGCCGGCATCACGGAACTCGTGCAGGGCTTCCAGCACCCGGCGGCGTAGAGATTTTTGAAAATCGCCGAATCCAGCCGTCCGGCCAATCCGCGTCGCGCGATTCCCGACGTATGAAAAAACTATTCCTTCTCGCGCTGGGTATCGTTGCAACGGCTGCCGTCGTCACGGGTTGCGCTTCGCATGAAACGTCGGCCTCGATGTCGACGGGCGTTTCGACCCAGACCTACAGCAAGTAGGCAGTCCTCCTCTACGCGAAGGCGTCCGAAAATCAGGCGACCGGCTCGGGGCCGGCCGGCATGGGTTTCTTGCGGCGCGCTTCGGTAAGGAAGAATGCGGCGGCGACCCCGATGGCGGAGATGAGCGGCAGGAGCAGAATCGCCTTCCGATACGACGCCTCGGGATAGCCGGCCGCGGGATGTCCGACTCCGGGGGTGACGAGGTCGAGAATGTAGCCAAATGCCCACTCGCCCATGCCTCCGAGGAGCATGATCATCATGTTCGTCGCGGCAATGGCTGTGCCGGCTACGGCAGGCGGATTGTGCTCGATCGCCGTGACGAAGCAGACGACCTGCGAGGTGGAGGCGAGGCCGAGCAGAAGCATCAGCGCGTAGGCGGCGGTCACGGAAATGTGCGGGGTGAGCACGACGGCCAGCGTCACCAGCAGCGTGGCCACGCCCGCGCCGAGCAGGAGATTGCGCCGCTGGCCCGAGCGGTCGGAATACCAGCCGGCGATGGGGCCGCCGATCAGCCAGCCCACGTAGAGCATCGAGACCGCGCCGGCACCGGCGACCTTGTCCCCGCCGGTGATGGACATGAGGTATTCCACCCCCCAGAGCGCGCCGAGGATGGAGAGCGGCATGTAGAGCGCGGTGCCCGCGATGCCGGCGAGCCAGCTTTGCGGATTCCCTGCGACGGCCTTCAAAGAGGCGAACAGACCCGGGCCGCGGGGGAGTTCGGCTTTCTCGGCGCGAGCCTGGCGGTGGCGGGATTCGCGCGGAACCACGAAGAAAATGATCGCGGTGACGCCGAGGCCGACAAAGCCGGCGACCAACAGGGCGCGGTGCCAGCCGAGCGTTTCGACGACGCGCGCGATGCCGGAATTGCCCATGATCGCGCCGGCCATGCCGAGCGAGGTCGTGAGGCCCGAGAGACGCGCGAGCATCGAGCGCGGGAACCATTCCGCCGCAAGATACATCGTGCCGACGAAGGCAAAGGCTGACCCGAGGCCCTGGCAGAACCGCGCGGCGCCCAGCCAGAATGGCGAGTGACCGAGGATCTCCAGAAAGCAGCCGCCGGTGCAGACGAGAGCGGCGGGCACGAGGACGTTCCGCGCGCCGAAGCGGTCGAGCAGGCTGCCCGCGAGGAGCTGGCACGGGGCGTAGATCGTGTAGTAGACGCCGATCATGGCGCCGAGACCCGCGGCCGAAAGGCTGAAGGCCCTCTGCAGCTCGGGCTCCATCGTCGAGGGAGCGACGCGCACAAAAAATTCGTAGAGGTAGAAGAGCGCGGCCGCGATCCAGATGAACCAGCCGCGGAGGGTGACTTCGGTGACGACTTTTTCGCCCGGCCGAGCCGGACCGTCTGCGATGATCATGGATGGTTTTCGAGAGGTGCGGTTAGAACAGGGCCGAGACTTGGAAGCCGACCACGAGCGCGTTGGGGATGCTGCGAGTGCCGCCCGGCTGGATCACCCACTGGACGTCGGGTTGGAATTGCAGGTTCTGGGTGAGTTGCACGATGTAGCTGGCCTCGAAAACGGTCTCGAGGGTGGAGAAGCCGGCGCCGGCCGCGGCCTGCTGCCGGGCATAGTCGCGGCTGAATCCCCCGAGGTAGGCATTCAGCAGCGCGGTGTCCCGGTCGCGGCCGGGGATCAATCCCTGCCATGCGATCCCGCCGTAGGCCATGAGCGGCAGGAGGGCGAACTCCTCCTGCGGTGAGAAGGTGAGGCCGCTCCAGACGGTGAGATTGTGATCGGGATTTGCCGTGCTGCGCCAGACCATCTGCTGTCCCTGGGTGTAGAAGCCGAACGCATTGTGCGCGACGCCACCGGTGAAGGTCGGGAACGTGTAGTTCGCGTAGTAGCCGCCGAAGGAATAGTGCCCCGGAAGGCTGGGATCTGCCGCAGCCACGGTCTTCTTGTCGGGGGGCGTCGGACTCGTCGTGTCGGGGGCGGCGAAGGTCGGCAGCCATCCGGCTTCGAGCATGAGGAGCTCGCCGTCACCACGCTCGATCGCGAAATTCACGCCATGATTGGCCGGCACGCCGGTTTGCGGGCTGGCCTGGAAAATGCCGGCCTGAAGATAGGTCGCCGCGGTGGGCATTCCCTTCACGAAGGCGCCCCACGACGCGGAGCCGGTGGCGTGGAAGGGCGCGTTCGTGAAGAGCGAGGTCGGGTTGCCATTGACCGCGCCGCCGACGGGCAGTCCCATGATCGGGAGCGTGGCGAAGAATTCCCCCGCGGACATGCGGCCGATGCGGAGGTCGATCCGCCCGTCCGAAAACTGCTGCCGCAGATAGAGGCTGTAGAGCGCGAAGGTGTCCGACACGACGGCCTGCGACAGCGTGAAGACATTCCCGACTTTCTCCGAGAGATTGAAGCCGGCGAAATCCGTCGCGGAGGCGAAGACCGAGCCGCCCTGCCAGCCGAGATGGTCGAAGTGATACTCGCCGCCGAAGACGAGAAGCTGCGCCCAGGAGCTGCCCCGCTCCCGGCCGCCGACGGGATTTGTGAGCCAGGTGCCCCAGTAGTTCGCGAAGGGATCGAAGCTGTGGTGCTCGAGCGCGGTGAAGCCGGCGTCGATCTGCCTTTCGACCGTGGTGCCGATCTCGCGAATCGGCATTCGCGTGCGGTTCACCGGCTGGTCGGTGACATGGGGCGGAAGTTTCGCCGCATCGGCGGTGCCGATGGCCGCGCACCCGAGAGCGAGGAGCGAGATGCGGGAAATGCGGAAGTCCATGCGGAACAAAAAAGGCGGCACGAGGAAGCGCAGCCTGTTTTGTGCCAGAAGGGCGGCTCGTCCGGAAGTCGCGCGTCAGGGCGTTGCGAAATGAATGCCGTGCTCCTCGGCGATCGCGATGATGCGCCCCATGTCCGGCCCCGCCGCGCTGGCGAATTCGGCCGCGCATTTCGCGAAGAAGTCCTCGAAGCCCGCCGGCGAGGTCGTGACGATCATCTCGAGCGGCTCGGCGGTGTTGTTCCTGAAGGTGTGGATGCTCATCCGGGGACAGAAGACGCGGCTGCCCGGACCGATGTCTCGCCATGCACCGTCGGCGAAGAAACTGGCGGTGCCCGAGAGCACGTAGAACCACTCGTCCTCGTTGGTGTGCCAGTGCGGGGGCGGCCCTCCGCCTGGCGGCGTGACGGAGCGGGCCTGGGCGAACCTGCCGCCGGTCTCGTTGCCGGAGAGGTAAACATGCACTTCGTCGCCGAAGGCGCGCAAAATGCGTTCTGCGGCTGGCGGATGGATGGCAACAGGGGTCGACATGGTCCTTTTCCTCCCTCGAACCTTCGCCGCGGGCAAGTGAGAAAACGACGGGTTTTGGTGTCCGCGCAGGGATCTTCCGAAGGGCGGGTGAGGCATTTCTTGCGGGGATCGGGACATTTCGGCCCGCGAGCTGCTACACTCTCCACCGGAACAAGATAGAGACGTATGCCAAAAATCCGACTTTCCGGGACCGTGCTCGGTGCCGATGACCCCAGCCGCGCCACCCGCGCCCGCCTTCTTTACCTCCTCTTCGCCAAGGGATGGGACATCTATAATTCCAATGGCGACCAGCGCATCAGCCTCTCGAATATCGAGAGAAAAATCATCGAGTCGGATGCCTTCGTGTTCACGCCCGGCGCGACGCTCGAGGATATGTTCAAGGCGATTTCGATCTTCGTGGGCTTCCAGACTCTCGACCAGAATCTCACCGGCAAGCCGACCGTCATTCTCAACGAGGACGCGTCGTGGAACCCCTTCTTCGAGGTGCTCACCCACCTTCACATGATGGGAACCGTCCGGCAGAACTACGAAGACTTCCTCCTCACGGTGGAATCGGCCGAAGCCGTGCTCGACACGCTCGAGCGCGCCAAGACGCGCGGCCTGCCCGCCTCCGGCCACCATGCCGTCGAGGAAAGCGCCGACACGATTCTCGATACGCCGGTGCCCGATGACTACGTCGGCAACGCCTGCGTGTTCTGCTCCGCGTCGCTGGAAGATCCCATCTACCTTTCGGAGGGCGAGGCGATCGGCCGCATCCTGGCCGAGAACAGGATCGGCTGCATTTCCGGCGCCGGGCGATCCGGCATCATGGGCGCGGTCGTGCGGGGTTCCGTCGAAGCCGGCGGCTGGGCCGGCGGTTCGAACGTGCCGCACATCATCCAGCTCGAAGGTTTGCCCGACGGGCTCTCCAGCTTCTGGCTGCGGCCGGACATCTACACCCGCATGGAGGTGATGATCGAGAATTCCGACGCTTTCATCATTTTCCCCGGGGGCGCCGGCACCGTGCAGGAACTTCTCGCGCTGATGATCTTCAAGCACCGCCAGAGCCCGATGATGGAGGGCAAGCCGGTGGTGATCTACAACCGCCGCAATGCCTCCGGCCTCGGCTTCTGGGATCCGCTCATCACGCTGCTTCGCGGCATGAGCATTCCCGGCGACTTCGTCGTCGTCGAGGAGCTGGAGGAGATTCTTCCTGCGATCCAGCCCGGGATGAAGAAACGTCGCGCGATGGAATCCGCACCCCTCGCCGGGGTGTAAGCCGTCGCAGCGAGCGCCGGCCCGGGAGCGGAACTCGACGCGGCGGATTCAATCAGCGGATTCCGAGCCGGGGCGGAGACGATCCGGCCGGCCGGCCTGCCAGCAGACGAGGCTCGCGACCGCTCCCGCGGCCATCGCGACGGCGAATTTGAAGGCGCTGCCGTAGAGCAGCGGCGCGATGAGGCCCGAGCCGAGCGTAAAGAGCATCATGAAAATGAACGTCTGGAACGACGCGGCGAGTCCGCGCATTTTCGGAAACATTTCGAGCGCCATCACGGTCATTGCGGGTGTTGCGGCGGCCGCGCCGAAGGAATACCCGATCATCGGCACGATGGCCCACGGGATCCGCGCTTCGGTCGTCGCGCAGAGGATGAGATTCGCGGCTGCGGAGATGAACATGATCGCGAATGAGCTGAGGATGATCCCTTCCGCCCGCACGGTGTGGCTGAGGCGACCGGCGACGATCGAGCCGAGGGTCATGCCGCCGATCAGCGGAATGAAAAGCCACGCGAACTCGGTGACGGACAGGTGCAGGATGTCCATGACGAAGGCCGGCGCCCCGGCCACGTAGATGAGGACGCCGAAGAACGCCAGGGCGTTGCTCGTCGAGCGGAGCATGAACCGCAAATCTCCGCCGACCTGCGCGTAACCCTGCAAGATGGCGCGGAGCTGAAACGGGGCGCGTTTTTCCCGCGGCAGGCTTTCCCGAAGGAAGACCGCGCAGGCCGCGAGCAGGAGGAACGAGAACGCCGCGATGAAGAGGAAGATGGAGCGCCATCCGAACGCCGCCTGCAGCCAGCCGCCGGCGATGGGTGCGATGGCGGGGGCGAGGCCGAAGACGGCCGAGATGTAGGCCATCGCGCGATTGGCCTCGTTACCCGTGCAGAGATCGCCGACGACGGCGCGACCGATCACGGCGCCGGCGCCGGCGGAAAGTCCCTGCAGCAGGCGAAAGAGCAGGAGCGATTCGAGCGAGTTCGCGCAGGCCGCGCCGACGGAGCTGAGGAGATACAGGACGAGGGACGCGAGGACGACGGGCCGCCGGCCAAAGGAATCCGACAGCGTGCCGTAGAAGAGCGTCATCACCGCAAAGGCAAATACATAGACGGTGAGCGACTGCTGTGCGGCGACCGCCGAGACGGAGAACTGCCCCGCGATCGCCGGAAGCGCCGGCAGGTAGGCGTCGATGGACAATGCGCCGAGCATCGACAGAGCGGCGAGGATCGCGATGAGCAGACGGGTCATTGGCAGGCGGAATGTAGCGTGGCTCCGGCGCAACGCTCGCAAAATTCCCGCCCGCGGGTCGTTGATTTTGCGAGAGAACGTGACGAAGTTTGCGGCCTATGAAACGCACCGCATCTGCCGTTTGGTTGGGGAATCTTCAGGAAGGCCAGGGCGCTCTCACGACGCAGAGCGGGGTCTTCAGCGATCAGCCGTATTCGTTCCGTTCGCGCTTCGGCGACGGCACGGAGACGAACCCCGAGGAACTCATCGCCGCGGCGCACGCGGGTTGTTTCACGATGGCGCTCACGCTTTTCCTCGGAAACGCCGGCTTCACCGCCGAGCGGCTCGAGACGAAGGCCACTCTCACGCTCGATGCCGAGAAGCTCGTGATCACCACGATCCATCTCGACCTCTCCGGAAAGATTCCCGGCATCGACGCCGCGAAGTTCGAGGAGATCGCTGGCCAGGCGAAGGCGAACTGCCCGGTCTCGAAGGTGCTGAACGCCGAGATCACCCTCGGCGTGACGCTCGAGACGTAATCATCCCGGGCTGGCGGCGAGGCGAGCGTTCAGCTGGCGAGGGCCTGCTGCGCGGCGGCCCGGTCGGGATAGATCGGCGCGAGGACATGGAGGCCGGAGATTTCGAAGATCTCCCGGATCGTGCCTGACATGCCGCAAAATGCGATTCGGAGGCCGGTGGCTTTGCGGGTGACGCCGAGGATGGCCCGCAGGCCCGCCGAGCTCATGTATTCGACGCCGGAGAAATCGAGGGTGAGGGATTTCGTGGCGGCGGGGATGCCGGCGAGCATTTCCTTCTCGAAGGTTGCGGAAGAATTGGCGTCCAGTCGGCCAGCGAGGCTCGCGACGAGGTCGCTGTCTCCGGAAAATCGAATGATCATTGGCGGGAAGGAGCGATGCCCCGGGTGCCCACGATCGTGGTTCGCACCGTGGCGTCGAGGGTTTCCAGGAGGGGCGACGCGGCAAGAGTGGACGAGTTGCGTTCCCCGTTGAGATTCATGAGGATGAGGCGGCCACGGCCGCGGCCGTAAAGGTTCACGAAATCGTAAATACAGCCGGCGACGACCAGGTTGCCGGCGGCGATCTCGGGGGCATAGCGGGCGGCGGCCATCTCGGCCTGGAAGTCGACATTGGCTTCCGCCGAGGCGAGCCAGTCGGCCTCGGTGTCCCCGGAGGTGCCGACCCCCTTCAGCGGAAGGTGCAGGCCGTTAAGTTCGCGAACGATTTCCCAGGATTCGTTACGATAATCGGTCCTCGCGGCCGCGATGGCGCCGCAGCGGGTATGGCCGACGATGAGAAGCAGCGGTGTCTTGAGATGGCGCACTCCGTAGTCGACCGAGCCCGCACCGGACTGGAGCTGGTTGCCGATGTTCTGCACGACGAATGTCCGGTCGATCGGGTCGAAGTTGAACACGAGCTGGTGCATCCGCGAGTCGCAGCAGGTGAGCATCGTCACCGAAGGGTGCTGCGACTTTTCGTAGGTCTCGAAATGCTCGGGATTGCGGGCTGAAACGAAGAGGTCGTTTCCCAGAAAAACCTCGTGCAGCGCAGAGAGGGGAGTAGGAGCGGCGGTCATGCGGATTGCGGAAGGCGCGCACTATGTCGATGGGATGGGGCGATGTAAAGTGCCGCACAGGTGGTGAAGCGTCCACATGGTCCTCTCGTGATAACCGATCAGGGCGACCGCCACGGCGCGCTCGTCGTAATCGAGGGGGGTGTCTTCGCCGAGATATTTCTTCCGGAGATCCTGGATGGCGGTGCCGGGGGCCGCGGTCAGCCGTCCGAGCATTTCGAGGTCATCCTTTTCCCCATTGGATGCGCTGATCGCGAGCTGGAGCGCCAGGTCGAGGGACTCGACGAGATTGTGGACAAGCGGGGATACCGACGAGCTGGGTTGGAGGCGGGCCAGCTCCCGGGAAACGCCGTTCACGGCCTCCTCGATGGCGAGGATGAGGTCCAGCCGGCGCTGGGCCTGGAGCAGGGCCACCGAGATCTGGTGGCTGCGCACCCGCCGATCGGCGAGGGCTGCCAGGAAGACCTGGACTTCGTGGATGACGGAGAGGGAGGCGGTATGGAGCGTGCCGACCGGAGGCGGGAGCGGGGCGGAGGCCTCGGCGCGGAAGCCGGCCAGGTAGAGCGGCATTCTCGCGAGAAGATCACGCAATTCCTGCTCCGCGAGCGACAGACCGGTGGGAACGTCCTGGACAGCCCCGTCATAGATGTAACGGGGTCGGGACAGGTCCTCCTCGACCGTGGGAGGTGCCAGCCGCTTGAGAATCCCGGGCATCCAGGGGGCGAGAGCATAGGCAAACCCGACGCACAATCCCTGCTGGACGAGAAAAACCATCGCCAGGACAAGGTCCTCACTGGCGCCGGCGGGGCTGATCTCGTGCCCGGAGAATTTCGCAGTGTAGTAGAAGCCCAGCATGACGATGCCCGCGAGGAGGTTGATGATGCTTTCGAACAGGGCGATCTGGCGCATCTCGCCCCGGAAGTGGGCGGTGAGATAATAGGCGCTGATGCCCGTGCCGAGCGCCGTTCCGATGAGCATGAGGAGCGCCTGGTTCTGGGAAAAGATGCCCGACGTGCACAGAGTCATGCCGATCAGGGCGACGGCGGAGGTCGACTGAATGGGAACCCGCAGGGCCGCGCCGAGCGCAAAGGCGACGAGGCCGGAGGTGGGCATCTGCGCGATGAAGGCCGCGAAGGTCGGATCCCGACTTAGGTCGCTGAGGCCGACCTTGAGCAGGCGCAGCCCGAAGAGGAGAAGCCCCAGGGAATACAGGGGCGGCATGATCCATTTGATTCTTCCGCCCAGGCCGAAATTCACGCAGATCCCCGCCAGCCCGATCAGCGTCATGGCGAGGATGTGAACGGGCAGCGTGTTCAGAAACACCAGCGTGACGAGGCCGAGATTCGACCAGGCGACAATGGGAAGCGCCTGTCGCAGCGTGGCGAGGCCGCGAGAGATCAGGCCGGCGAGGATCACCGCGGTGCCGATCGAGGTCTGCGTCACCGTCCCCATGAGGAATCCGCTCCACGCGGAAAGGACCGGCGAGGCGGTGGCGCGCCGGAGAAACGTGCGAAAGTTTCGACCGGGAAGCTGCTGAAGATTCGATCGAATGCCGCCGACTCCGGTAAAATAGAGGCCCAGGCCGGCGAGCAAGGTGGTGATGATCTCCAACATCGAGGCGATGCCTATATTTGGAGAATCGTCCTAAAGCAACTTCGGGTAATCTCGCTGAGCGCACTGCGGCCGGCAGAATCCGCCGATTTCTTCGAAACGGGAGAGCCGATGACGAAGCGGGGCTCCCTTCCGTTGGCGCGAAATGGCGAAGGCCGCCTTCCTTGCGGAACGGCGGCCTTCGAAAAGCGTGGCAATCGGGCGGTTTAGCCGCCGTAGGAGCCTTCCACGCGCTCGGCGACGTCCTTGTAGCCGTAGTCGACTTCGTAGATCTGCTTCATCGCGCCGATGGATTTCTCCTTGTCGCCCATCTTCTCGTAAACGAGGCCGAGGTTGTAGACGATGTCCTTCTTGACGTTGTCCATCGCGATGAGCTCGCCGGCGGCGTCCTCGAGAGTCTTCGAGGCGAGGTCGAGCATGTTGCGCTCGACGAAGCACCTGCCGAGAAGGTTCATCGCGCGCAGGCGAACGTTCGGATTCTGGCGGGCCTTCTGCAGCTCGGGAATCGCATCCTTGTATTCGCCGGCATTGACGAGAATCTCGCCGAGTTCGAAGCGCATCGCGAGGTCCGTGGGATTCTGGTCCACGCGCATTCTGGCATCCTGCAGGAGGAGGCCGGCGCGGTCGCGTTTGATCGTCTCGAGCTGGTCACGATACTGCGCGGTCTCGGCCGCCTCGGGATCGGCGCTGGCGAGGTAGGCTTCGTATTGTTCGATGCTCGCGTCGTATTGCTTGATGCGAAGGTCGGAGGCCTTGCGGACGAGCGAGCCGTCGGTGTTGTTCGTGAGGCTGGCGGCGTAGCTGAACCACTGGACAGCGTTGTCCAGGTCTTCCTTCTGCTCGTAAAGTTCCGCAATCTTGCGGGCGGTATCGACGCTCTGCGGATTCTCCTCGTATTTCTGGCCGAGCTCGGCGAGCTGCTGCTCGATCATTTCGGCACTGCGGACGACGCGGCTCTGCTGCTCGAGCGAGACGGCCTGGTCCTTGTCGCGGATGAGGTCGCGGTAGGTGGCGTCCTTCTGCTCCCAGCCGCCCTTTTTCATGGAGGCGTGGGCGGAGGCATCCTTGCCGGCCTTGATGGCGATGAGGTCGGAGGGGTTGATCTCGGTGATCTTGCCGTAGACGTCGACGGCCTTTTCCGCCTGATCTGTGGAGACGTAATGCTTCGCGAGTTCGTGAAGCATCT
This sequence comes from Chthoniobacterales bacterium, assembly GCA_036569045.1. Taxonomy (NCBI): domain Bacteria; kingdom Pseudomonadati; phylum Verrucomicrobiota; class Spartobacteria; order Chthoniobacterales; species Chthoniobacterales bacterium. The sequence continues at coordinate 51,685 of DATCRI010000039.1, forward strand.
TCACGTCGCGGGGCGCGCCCTGCACGATGGTCTCGAGGGCGAACGTGGCGGTCTCGGTCAGATTCGCGGCCATCGCGGCGTCGCGGAGAAGCAGATTGAAGGGCTGGCTCTGCGGTTCGGTCTCGAGGAGCTTCTCGATCTCGACAATGGCGCCCTGGGGGTCCTTTTTCACCTGGCCCGCGATCTTCATCGTCGAAAATCCGCCGCCGCCGGAGAGCATGCTCTTCCTGGCGCCGGCGTTCTTGGCGATCTCGGCCTTGCGCAGGATCTGGCGGCCCTGAAGAAACTCGGGCTCCGCCTTCAACACCGTTTGCAACAGCTGGATCACATAGCCGTAGTTTTTGATTTGCATCGCGCCGAGGGCCTTCAGCCAGGTGGAGCGGTGCGGTTCGGGGAGGTCTTTTTCGGTCTTAACAGCCATAGGAGGACGGAACTTTCAATGTGGGGGAGACAGGGGGACTTGGAAAGTCGTTTTCGTTAAGGTCGGCTAATTAAGGAAAGTGTCGCCGGATCACGCCGAAAGGGCGGCGTGAATCGCAAATCCGGCGCTGAGGGTGCCCAGCGGCGCAATGATCTGGATGCCGTCCTTTTTCTCGAAGGGCTTCGGCGGCTGGCTGTCGGGCAGTCCCCAGCATGGCTCGATGCAGACGAAGGGGCCGTCGCTCCAGAGCGTGCAATACGGCGCCTCGGCCATGTCGACGGTGACCGAGTGCCCGGAGGCGTTGTCGCGCAGCGTGAACCGGCGATCCGGCACCTGCGAGAGCTCGAGCAGATACGAGCCTGGCAATGCGGCCTTGTCGAAGGGCATGGGACCGCCCGCGTGCGGCACCTCGACGACCTCGCCATCGAGGAAATTTCCCGGCGCCATGTGGCGACGATAGGTCCCCGCCGGCAGGAGCACGTCGGCGGATTCGAGGCACGACACCGCAAAGCCCGGATGCACGCCGAAGCTCACATGCGCGTCCTGCGTGGTCTCCTCGTTCGTGAAGGTGAACTCCACGCGCACACCGTCGGGCAGCAGGCGATAGGCGAGCGCGAGCGACACCCGCAGCGGATACGCGCCCTCGGGAATGCGCTCGACCGGCACCAGATACGTGAGCGCGCGGACGTTGGGGTCGAACGTCGGCGGATCGAAGTCAAACCCGCGCAGGAAGCCGTGGTTTCCGCCGCGAATTTCCACGCCGCGGTAGAGCGAACGCTCGCCCACGAGCCGATGCAGAAAATAGCCCATCAGCGTCGCGTGGTTCGCCCAGCCCGAGGGCGGCGGTGCGGTTTCGTTATCGCGATACAGCACACCCTGCCAGTTTCCGTCGGCCGTCTTGCGGGCGAGGCTCACGAGTTCCCCGCCATGGCGGCGAATGCGGATGCGCGTGCCCGCGGATTCATCCTCCAGCACGTCGTAGGTGCCATGTTCGTCCGTCTCGACTCGGTAGATGCAGCTCATGGGATGCGACGAGGTAGCAGAATCGATCGCCCGCGGGCCAGCCGTTTCGAGCCGGGGCGTTGCCCGGGAATTGCCGGCTTTCGCGACAATTCGTTCACCGCTACGGTGCGCATCATGGAATTCTACGCGTGGACCCGGGGCCTGCACCGCCTCTACGACAAGGCCGTCGCCGCCTACCGCTCCGGCGACCGGCGCGCGGACGGCTATTTTTCCGCCGCGGAGACGGAATTCCTGGCTTCAGTCGGGCTGCGGCCGATGCATCTCTACGATTTCGCCGAGGATTTCTGCGGTGGCGGCGAGCCCGACTGGGACACCGCGCTCCTCATCATGGCCGCCCGGCGCGATTACTTCCTCCATGTCCAGAACGGCGTGCCGAATCCCGCCGAAATCACCGCCGACGACCTGCCGGGGCGCAAGGCCGAGCTCGGCGGCATCCCGTGGCTCCCGCGCATCATCACAAAGGCCCGCGGCTTTCTCGAGGGCGTCCATTGCCCCGACATCATGTATTGCTGCGGCGGCGACCGGCATTTCCTGAAGGCCCACGACATTCATCCCGCCGACTTCCTCCGCGTCGTCTGGGCCGCGCAGGGCGACGACGAAAAAATCCTCCACTACGTGAGGACGGTGCGTTCGCCATGATCGCCTATCGCCAGATCGTCGCAGCCGATCTCGCGTTCCTGCCGGGAATCTTACCGCTCGGTGATCGGAAAATCCCCGTCGAGGCTCCTCTTGAGCGCCTGAAAACGGACGTCTCTGGCTGGATCGCGCACGAAGGCGATGCCCGGGTCGGCTATGCGCTGGCAAGCCGAAGTGAGGGTGAACTTCTCGCCCTCGAGGTGACCTCCGGCGGTCGAGAAGGCGTGGGCTCCGAGTTGCTGCGGCAGGCGGAGGCGTGGCTCTACTCGCACGGTTGGAAGGAAATCCGGTTCGCGTTTCCGGCGGCGCAAATGCGAGGTTTTTTCCTTGGTCAAGGTTGGGAAGACGCCAGCGAACCGGCGGGCGGCGTTCGGCTACGGAAGGCCAATCCCGACGAGGCCTTCTGCCTCGAGGAACACGTAATCACCGATGCGGCGACCGGCATCTCGCGCCTCGTGCGCTTGCAGCGTGGCCCGGGTGATCAGCCGCACCGGCTCGGCCTTTTTCTCGATGGCGAGCACTACTGGCGAGATCTGAAGGTCGTGCCGCTCCTCAATGCCCTGGTGGAAGCGGGCGAAATTCCCCGCATGACCTTCGCCTTCGTCGGCCATGTGAGTGCCGCGGCGCGGCACGAGGACTACACGGGCAACGAACGTTACTCCCGCTTCCTCGAGGACGCGGTGGTTGGGTGGTTGCGTGAGGAGATGCCCGCCCTGCAACCGAACGGTCACCTGATTGCCGGGCTCAGTCTCAGCGGGCTCATGGCCACGTATCAGACGGTGGCCTTTCCGTTGCGCTTCGGACTCTGCCTCTCGCAATCAGGCTCGCATTGGTGGAGGCCGGAGGAGTTCGCGGATCTGGTGCGGCAAAAGACGCCGCTCCACGCGAAGTTCTGGCTGAGCGTCGGCGATCACGAGACCCAGACCGGCGTCGCACATCCGCCGACCGGACTGTTTCAGGAGATCAGCCAGATCGACGGCGTGGAACGAGCCGGGCGCGTGCTGGAGGAAGCTGGCGCCACGGTGCGACACCACTGCTTTCCCGGCGAACATTCCGCGAAATGCTGGCGCGAGGAGTTGCCCGACGCGTTACGCTGGTTGCTCGGCGAATCACCGCCGGTTCAGGACTGACGCCATGAAATCCCGCGATCCCGCCCTCCAGGCCCGCATGGACCGCCTCCGACTGTGCGAGGCCGACCTGCGCATCCTCTGCACCCGCGCCAGCGGCCCCGGCGGCCAGCACGTCAACAAGGTCAGCACCGCCGTGGAGATCACCCATGTGCCCAGCGGCACTGTGGTCACGTGCAGCGATTCCCGTTCCCAGCACACGAATCGCGCTCTCGCCCTGCTCCGCCTCGTCGAGAAAATGGAGGCCGCCCGCGCCGCCGCCGCGCAGGAACGCAAGGCTGCTGCCGCGAAGGTCCGGCGCCAGAAGGCCAAGCGCTCCCGCGCCACGAAGGCGAAAATGGTGGAAGGCAAGCGCCGCCGCGGCGAGACGAAGAAACTGCGCGGGAGGGTTGTCACTTAGGGCGCACGGAGAACCCTCACGCGAGGGTTTCCCGATGCCGGGATTCCTGCTTTGCTTGAGCGACTGATCCCATGGACGTCCTCTCTCTCGAGCTTCCCGGCATTCCGAAGTTGCGCAGCGGCAAGGTGCGCGAGGTTTTCGACCTCGGCGACTCGCTGCTGCTCGTCGCGACCGATCGTATCTCGGCCTTCGATTGCATCCTGCCCAACGCCATTCCGCGGAAGGGCGAGGTGCTCACGCGCACGGCAAATTTCTGGTTCGAGAAACTCGACTTCATTCCGAATCACCTCGTCGAACATCCCTTCGGCTGGCTGCCGGAGAAATTGAAGCCATTCGCCGAGCCGCTCGCGGGGCGGTCCATGATCGTGCAGAAGGCGATTCCGCTGCCCGTCGAGTGCGTCGTTCGTGGCTATCTTGCCGGCTCCGGCTGGAAGGATTACGAAGCGAGCGGCGGCATCTGCGGGCACGAGCTTCCGCCCGGCCTGCGCCAGGCCGAGCGCCTGCCGGAGCCGATTTTCACGCCTTCGACGAAGGCCCAGACCGGGCACGACGAGAATATCTCGTGGAAGGATTGTCGCCGCATTCTCGGTGACGAGGTTGCCCAGCGCGTGAAGGAATGGAGCCTCGAACTCTACGAACACGGCCGCGCCTTCGCCGCCCAGCGAGGAATCATCATCGCCGACACGAAGTTCGAGTTCGGCATGATCGGCGACGACCTCGTGCTCATCGACGAGTGCCTCACGCCCGACTCCTCGCGCTTCTGGCCGGCGGATCAATACGAGATCGGGATGAGCCCGCCGAGCTTCGACAAGCAGTTCGTCCGCGACTACCTCGACTCGCTCACCTGGAATAAGAAACCGCCGGCGCCCGAGCTGCCGGCCGACGTCGTGGCGAAGACCTCAGAGAAATACATCGAGGCCTACACGCAGCTCACCGGGCTGAAATTCAGGTAGGCATCGGGTATCAGGTATTGGTTGGAAGGCAGCCATCGGAAAACCAATGCCCAATACCGAGAGCCCAATGACCACGGCGATCGACAGCTTCCTGCTCTTTCTCGCGACCGAGCGCGGCCTCTCGGACAACTACCAGCTCTCCACCCGCCAGTCGCTCGAGGCCTTTGCCGCGTGGGCCCGCGCCCAGTCGCTCGACCTGGCCGCCATCGAGGCCGGAAATCTCAGCGACTACCTCGCGCACCGGAAACGCGCCGGTCTCGCCGCCGCGTCGATCAAGGCCGAGGCCGTCGCCCTGCGCATTTTCTTCCGGTTCCTCGTCGCGCGGAATCACCTCCGGCGCGACCCTGCGGAGTTCATCTCGATCCCGCGCATCGAGCGCTACCTGCCCGACACGCTCAACGTCCCCGACGTCGAACGGCTGCTGGCGGCCGTCGGCGAGACCGATCCGCTGGCGCTGCGCAACCGCGCCATCTTCGAGCTGCTCTACGCGTCGGGCCTGCGTATTTCCGAGCTCTGCAACGTGCGTCTCGAGAGCCTCGACCTCGAGGAGGGCTGGATCCGCGTGACCGGCAAGGGCAACAAGACGCGCATCGTGCCCGTCGGCAGCAAGGCCCGCGACGCCATCGCGCGTTACCTTTCCACCGAGCGCCCCAGACTCGTCGGCCCGAAGACCGGCGCCGAAATCTTTCTCTCGAACAACGGGAAGAAGCTCACCCGCGCCCGGGTCTGGCAGCTCATCAAGCAATACGCCGAACTCGCCGGGCTCTCGGGCAACATCTACCCGCACCTGCTCCGGCACAGCTTCGCGACGCATCTGCTTTCCAATGGCGCCGATCTGCGCGTCATCCAGGAGCTGCTCGGCCACGCCGACATTTCCACGACGGAAATCTACACGCACGTGGACCAGCGCCGATTGAAGGCGGTCCACAAGAAATTCCACCCGCGCGCCTGAGGATTTTTTGACAGAATTAACGGAATTTAAGGAATTATTCTTCTGATCAAAGAAACTGCGGCGACTCTCGAAGAGCGATTCTCTTTCCTTAAAATTCCCTGAATTCCGTTAATTCTGTCCAAGGAGTCCTTCCAGCATCGCCCTCCGTCGGGCGTGCTCCTCGTCGCTGATCACGGAAACCAGCGCGCTGCCGTCGAAGGCCGGCAGGTCCACCCATGAGCGGCAGCCGCCGTATTTCTTCTCCATCCGCAGGCGCTGCGGTGGCTCGAGGCGAAAGACGCGCACGAAGGCGACGTGCAGGCCGGGCGCTTCGTCGTAGCGGAAGCGTTCCTCGATGATCTCGTCGCGCCAGACGTGCAGGTCGCGCAGGCGATTCACGACATCGAGGTCGGTGACGAGGCGGGTCCACTCCACGGTCGCCGCGTAGGCGATCTCGATCTCTTCGGCGAGCGCGGTGGGCACGGGCGTGTCCGCCGGCAGGGTCGTGCGCTCGAGTTGTTCGTGGAACCACGTGGGGAAGAGGAGGAACTCCTCGTGTTTGAAGGCGAAGCCGGCGCGGCCTTCCGCGATGCCGCCCTTGCGCAGGATCACACTTTGTCGTCCGCTGCCGAGCGCTTCGCAAATGAGCGCCCACTCTTTGAATGCCACTGTCATGTCGCAGGCCAAAATTTAATTGGAGCAATCGCCCGCGCAAAGCGAAGAATGTGGGCATCATGCTTCACCGGTTCGACCTGCACGTGCATTCGTTCTTTTCGGCGGATGCCGCCAGCGCGCCCGAGGCGCTCATCGCCGCAGCCCGGCGCAAGGGCCTGTCCGGCATTGCGATCACCGATCACAACTCCTGCGAGTCGGCGATCTATTGCCGCCAGCACGGCCTCGCGAATGCCGAGGGCACGCCCGTGGATGGCTTCCTCGTCGTGCCCGGCGTCGAGGTCTCCACCGCGGACGGCCACATGCTCTGCATCGGCACCATGCTGCCCGACATGCTTGGCCGGCCTGCCGTGGAGGTGGAGGCGGCGATTCACGAGCGCGGAGGCATCGCGATTCCCGCCCATCCCTACGACAAATGGCGCGCCGGCATTCGGGAGGGCATTCTCGACAAACTGAAGACGCCGGTGATCGAGGGCTTCAACGCGGCGGTGACGTCGCGCAATTTCAACGCGCAGGCGAAGGCCTACGCCGCGCGCACCGGCCGCGTGACGACCGCCGGCAGCGACGCGCACCATGCGAGCGCGGTCGGCACGGCCAGCACGGGCTTCGAGCTCGAGGAGTTGTCCGTGGCGGCGCTGCTGCGGGCGCTCCCCGGCGGGGGCGAGTTGAACGAGACCTACCTCACGCGGATGGAGGGCATCAAAAAACACTTCGGGAACTGGTTCCGAGTCTTCAATCCCGACCCGCGGAAGCCGCGGTAGGCCTTACACCACGAAGCGCTTCGTGCGGCCGCCGATGCCGGTGAAGATGTGCCAGGCGATCGTGCCGCCCCATTCCGCGAGTTCGGCAGCGAAGATCTCCGCGTCGCCCTGCGCGCCGAGGAGCACGACTTCGTCGCCGAGCGCGACGGAGGGAACGTCGGTCACGTCGATGAGGAGCTGGTCCATCGTCACGCGACCGAGCAGGGCGCAGCGTCGCCCGCCGATCAGCACGCATGCGCCGCGATTCGAGGCCTGGCGCGGGTAGCCGTCGGCATATCCGGCCGCGATCGTCGCGATGCGCATCGAACGGGGCGTTACGAACGTCCGGCCGTAGCTGATGCCGCGACCGGCGGGCACTTCACGGACCAGCAGCACGCGGGTCTTCCACGCGAGGGCGGGCCGCAGCTCGGGCTGGAAAGCCGGGATCGGCGCGCTACCGTAGAGCATGAGGCCCGGCCGCACGAGGTCGAAGGCGAATTGCGGGTAGCCACAGATGCCGGCGCTGTTGAGCGCATGGAACCTGGCGTGAGGGGCAAGTGCGCGGGCTTCGGTCGCGAATTCCGCGAAGCCGGCGAGCTGGTCCCCGGTGAACGCCTCGTCCTCGTCGGGCACGGGCAGATGCGTCGCCACGCTGTGCAGGACGATATTGGGAAGCTTCGTGATGGCGGCAATCTCGGCGAGAGCCCCGCCGTGCCAGGCGCCGATGCGGCCCATGCCGGTATCGACCTTCAGCGAAACCCGGCCGCCCGCAAAGGTGCGGGCTTCCTCCACGCTCGAGACGGTCGCGATGCAACCGAGCCTGACGGCGTCGCGGCGCTCTCCCGGCAGGCAGGGGCTGAGCAGCAGGACATCGCGCTCCGGCGCGAGGGTGCGCACGACGGCGGCCTCGGAGACATTGGCGACGGCAAAGAGCTCGACGATGTCCCGCAGCGCGTCGACGGCGACATCGACGCCGTGGCCGTAGGCATTGGCCTTCACCACGGCGATGAGCTCCCGGCCGGAATGGCGGCGGGCGAACTCCGCATTGTGCCGGATGGCCGCCGGGTCAATCTCTGCCCACACCCGGGCTTCGCCGGAAGTGCTCACTTGCTCCTGCCGGTCTTGCCGCCGGCGCTCGAAAAATCCATCGCCATGCAGATAGCCCGGAAACGCGTCCTCCGCAATTATTCGCCGGAGGTAAGAGCTCGGAGCTCGGCCTCGCGGGGCGAGCAGACCGCGTAGAACCAGTCCTGCTCGCCCTTGTGGAGATCGATGTAGCCGAGCATCTGCAGGGTGCCGAGCAGGCGGTGAAGCGTCGAGAAATCCGGCTCGATGACCGTGAGCCTGGAGATTGGGGCGTTGCCCGCCCGATGAATGGCGACGAGCAGCTCCCACGCGCGATCGATCTCGTGGGGCGAGAGCCGCCGCACGGGCGTGAAATTTCCCCAGATGGCAAAGGTGACTCGCACCGGCAGGAGCAGGAAATCCGGGATGAGGTGCCAGCCAATGATGGCGCGGTCGGAAGGCGGAGCGAAGCGGCGACGAACCGCGTCGACCACGCCCCAGAGCAGCAGGCCGATCGCGAGGGCCAGGGCCGTGCCGGGAATCCACCGCGGAGTTGCGGGGCCGAAGTCGCCCTTCGCGGCCGTCACGAGGCCGAGAAGGATCAGCACGAAAAAGAAATACGCGAGATTCCAGGCAAGGATCGCGCCGACGAGAGAGACGAGGCCGGCGCCGATGGCGTGTCGGTTGTGCGCACGGATTTCCGAACGAAACGCCGGGGGCGCTGCGTTCATCCCGTCGGGGAGCGGTAGCCGTCGGGATCGATCTCCACCTCGGCGAAGCCCGTAGCCAGCAGGCCGGACACGACATCCGAGGCCGCGAGACGGGACATCTCGGCGGGAGCGATCTGCACCCGCGCACCGGGCCTCTCGCCATCGACGTATCGCACCCGAAACACGCGGAACCCGAGCGAGCGCACGAAGGCCTCGCCGCGTTCGACGAGGGCAAGCGCCTCGCGGGTGACCGGGGTGCCATGGGGAATGCGCGAGCTCAGGCAGGGCTGGGCGGGCGCGTCGGCCGTGGGCAGGCCGAGCTCGCGGGAGAGCGCGCGCACATCGGCCTTCGTGAGGCCGGCCTGCTTGAGTGGCGCAATGACGGAAAATTCCCTGGCGGCCTGCGAGCCGGGACGGAGATGCGCGGGATCGTCGGCATTCTCCCCGTAGGCGATCGCGGCGAACCGACGGTCGCGCGCGAGGGCGTCCATCCGCTGGAAAAGCTCCGCCTTGCAGAAATAGCAACGGTTCATCGGATTCTCCGCGTAGCGCGGGTCCTCCAGCTCCTCGGTCTGCACGACCTCGACGGGTGCGCCGAGGTCCCGGGCGAGGGCGAGGGCATCCGCGAGGGCCTGACGGGGCAGGCTGGGACTGTCGGCGATCACGCCGAGCATGCGGTCGCCAAGCGTGCGATGGGCGATGGCGAGCAGGCAGGCGCTGTCCACGCCGCCGGAATAGGCGACAGCAATCGGCGCGTGAGAGCGCAGAATCGATTCAAGGATGGCAACTTTCTCGCGCATGACGTTCCCAAGCGATACACCAAGGCGGCTGGTCGCGCCATGTCTGCCGACGGATATTCGCGCCAAGGCTGCTGCGCCGGTGATCCGGCCTATGCGGGTTTTGTCGGCGGGATCGACGCTGTCAGAGGGCAGTGCGTTCGAACAGCACGTCGAGCGGCATCTGGATGCCGATGAAGAACTCGCCAAATTCCGCATATTGCGCGCTCACTTCGTCGAAGCGCATCTCGTAGACGATCGCCTTGATGTCGCTCGTCGTGTGCGCGAAGAGCGTGACGCCCCACTCGCCGTCGTCGAGGCCGGTCGAGCCGGTGATGAGCTGCCGCACGCGGCCGGCGTAGGTGCGACCGACCCGTGCGTGCCCGGCCATGAGCTTCTTGCGCTCCTCGAACTCCAGCGCATACCAGTTCTGCCGGCCGCCATTCCGGCGTTTTGACATCGGGTAAAAACAGAAGACCGGCCAATCCGCGAGATTAGGCTCGAGCCGGTCCTTTCCGTATTTCGCCATGCGCTCGCGGAAGCTTGCGATGCGTTCGTCGAAAGCCGGCGTGCCGGGGACGATGTCCTCCTCGGCGGCGAGGCTGGCGGCAAATTCCTCCTCGCTCGTCGTGTATTCGCTGCGCTCCGTCATGGAGAGCCACGAGAATTCCGGCACGAGCACGCCGGGCCCGAGCGAGAGCGCGAGCTGCTTGCTGATGCGGTCCACTGCGTGCAGATCCGGGCAGACGAGCATGAAGCCGAGGTCGGCCTTCGGGGTGACGATGCTGAGCGTGAGCAGCTGCGTATCCGCCTCGGCGCGAATGTCTTTCACGAGATCGGCGAGCTGCGTCTTGGCCTCCAGACGCTCCTGCGGGGAGTAGAGATCCCACTGGGAATGCTCGATGCGAAGGAAGAGGTGGAGGACGTGGCGCCCTTCGGTGGGTAAAATGGAATCCATGGACGGGGAGAAATTCCCGCTTCGCCGCGGAAAAAACAATTGCAATCCCCGTTCAGATTTCTACTTTCGCCTCTCAAGGGGAAACCAATGGCAGACGTAGCAAATAAATATCCGGAAAACGTAGCTGGGAAATTCTACTGCGACGATCAGTGCATCGATTGCGATCTGTGCCGTGAGACGGCGCCGGCGAATTTCACGCGCAACGACGACGGCGGCCATTCTTACGTCTACAAGCAGCCCGAGACTCCCGAAGAGGAGGCTCTCTGCATCGAGGCGATGGAAGGCTGCCCGGTCGAAGCGATCGGCAACGACGCTTAATCGCGTCGCCGCGGAGGCGATTTCATGATCTCGAAATCGCTTCGCCGCCGCGTCGTCGAAGAATGGCGCGGCCTTCCCGAAAAGCCCGAGGGGCGTCCTCTGGTTGTCGTTTCCGACGCCATCGACGCCCTCATCAGGAAACTCGGTCTTACCGAGCGCATCAACGAAGGCGATATTCTCGCCGCGTGGCGCGAGGTCGTCGGTGATTTTGTCGCCCAGCACTCCCGGCCGTCGCGGCTGGTGAACGGCGTGCTCCATGTCGAGGTGCAGCAATCGAGCGTGCGTTACGAACTCGACCGCACCTGGCGCCCCGAGATTCTTCGCAAGCTTCAGGCGCGCTTCGGCAGGAACGCCGTGAGGGAAATCCGTCTGTAATTTATCCGTGCCCTTCGCGGGCTCCGTGCTTCAATCTCTGCCCGTGCTCCGCAACCTCCTTCTCGACTGGTCCGGCACGCTGGCGGACGACCTCGGCCCCGTTCTCAAGGCGACGAATGCGATTTTTCGGCAATATGGCCGAAAGGGTTTGAGTCGCGAAGAGTTCCGCACGCATTTCCGGCTGCCCTTCTCCGAGTTCTACGCGGAGTTTCTTCCCGAGGCTACGCTCGAGGGTCTGGAGCCGCTCTACGAAAAGTTCTTCGCGGGCCTCCACGACGAGGTCGAACTGCTGCCCGGCGCCCGGGAGTTTCTCGAATTCTGCCACCGCTCGCAGCGGCGGATTTTCCTGCTCAGCACGATCAAGGCGAACCATTTCGAGGCGCAGGCGGGTCGGCTGAGAGTGCGGGACGCCTTCGAGTTTCCCTACGTGGAGATCATGGACAAGCGGGAGAAGATTCGTGAAATTCTCGCGACGCACCGCCTGGATCCGCAGGAGACGGCCTTCGTCGGGGACATGGTGCACGACATCGAGACGGCCCGGCACGGAGGCGTGATGTCGATCGCAGTGCTCACCGGCTTCGATTCCCTGGAGAAGCTGGCGCCGGCCCGGCCCGACGTGATCGTGACCGGCTTGCCGGCATTGCAAAAGCTGCTCGGCGGCATGACGGTGATTGGCGGCCCCCTGCTTGCGACGTCGCCCGCGTGAACATGTCCGGCGACTGGATCGAAATTCGCGGCCTCGAGGTCGACACTCACATCGGAGTGCCGGAGACGGAGCGCGCCACCCCGCAGCGGCTGCTCGTGGACGTGCGTCTGAAGCCTCCGCGCCGCTTTTCGGAAATGCCCGATTCCATCGCGGCCACGGTCGACTATTTTGCGCTCGCGCAGCGCATCGTCTCGCTTGCCGCGGAGCATTCCCGGCGTCTCATCGAGACGCTCGCCGACGACATTGCCGACATGGTGATGCGGGAAACGGCGGTGCAGTGCGTGGAGGTGAGCGTGCGTAAATTCATCCTGCCGAACGCCGAATTCGTGGCCGTGCATTGCACCCGCGAAAAGTGAAAGAAACCATTGACGCGAAAAGCGATTCTGATAGCTTCCGAAGTCCGCGCTGCGGGTGTAACTCAGTGGTAGAGTGCAACCTTGCCAAGGTTGAAGTCGTGAGTTCGAACCTCATCACCCGCTCCACTTCCTCGTTTGGAGGGAGTTGAAGCAGCTTCCCGGGGGCTTTTCCTTCGGGAATTTTTTTACCCGGATCCCGGGCGCGATTTCAGGCCGTGCGCAGGGTGGCTGTGCGCAGGTGCTCGAGAAAATCCTCGTAGGCGTTGCGGATGCCGCTTTCGAGATCGAAGGAAGGCCGCCATCCCGTGGCGAGCAGCTTCGAGCTGTCCATGAGCTTGCGCGGCGTGCCGTCGGGCTTCGTGGTGTCCCATTCGAGGCGGCCTTGGAAGCCGATCACGCGGGCGATCGTTTCGGCGAGCTCGCGAATGGTCACGTCGGAGCCGTAGCCGACGTTGATCCAGTCCGGGGGATCCTCCATCTGCAGCACGGCGAAGAGGCCGGCGGCAAGGTCGTCGGAGTGGAGGAACTCGCGATACGGCGAGCCGGTGCCCCAGATGGTGACGCTCTCGGCGTGGGATTCCCTGGCTTCGTGGAAGCGGCGAATGAGTGCCGGCAGCACGTGCGAGTTGTCGGGATGGTAGTTGTCGCCGGGGCCGTAGAGATTCGTCGGCATGGCGGAGTGGAACAGCACCCCGTATTGTTTGCGGTAATACTGGCAGAGCTTCAGTCCGGTGATCTTGGCGATGGCGTAGGGCTCGTTCGTCGGCTCGAGCTCGGAGGTGAGCAGGCATTCCTCGGTCATCGGCTGCGGGGCGAGCCGCGGATAGATGCAGGAACTGCCGAGGAAGAGCAGGCGCTTCACGCCGCTGAGCCAGGCCTGGTGAATGACGTTGTGCGCACTGGCGAGATTCTCGTGGAGAAACTCGGCGGGATACGTGGAGTTCGCGTGAATGCCGCCAACGCGGGCGGCGGCGACGATCACGACCTCCGGCTTCTCGGTCTCGAAGAACGTCTTCACGGCCGCGGCATCGGTCAGGTCGAGCTCGGCGCGAGTGCGGAGGATCAGGTTCTCGAAGCCCCTGGCCTCGAGCAGGCGAACCACGGCAGAACCGACCATGCCGCGATGGCCGGCAACGTAGACGCGAGTGGATGGGGTCATTGGAGCGAGGAGGTTGCGGATCAGGGCTGAATAGAGGAGACGGCCTCGTTATAGGCAAGCTCGCGCCGCGCCAATTCGAGATCGGCCTCGGTCATGATCTTCACGAGCTCCTTGAACTTCACCTTGGGTTCCCAGTTGAGCTGACGCTTCATTTTCGAGGGGTCGCCGATGAGCAGGTCCACTTCGCTCGGGCGTTCATAGCGCTCATCGTGCTTCACGTATTCCTTCCAGTCGAGTCCGAGGAGGCCAAAGCATTCCTCGCAGAACTCGCGCACCGTGTGGGTCTCGCCGGTCGCGCAGACGTAGTCGTCGGGCTGGTCCTGCTGGAGCATCAGCCACATCACCTCGACGTATTCCTTCGCGTAACCCCAGTCGCGCTTCGCGTCGACGTTGCCGAGGAAGAGCGAATCCTGCAGGCCCATCTTGATGCGGGTGGCGGCGCGGGTGATCTTGCGCGTGACGAAGGTCTCGCCGCGGCGGGGACTCTCGTGGTTGAAGAGGATGCCGTTCGAGGCGTGGAGGTTGTAGGCCTCGCGGAAATTCACGGTGAGCCAGTAGGCGAAAACCTTCGCGCAACCGTAGGGCGAGCGCGGATGGAAGGGCGTGGTCTCGCTCTGCGGGACTTCGTGGACCTTGCCGAACATCTCGGACGACGATGCCTGGTAGAAGCGGACGTCCTGCGTGAGGCCGGCCTCGCGAATCGCGTCCAGGATGCGCACGGTGCTCAGCCCGCTCACGTCGCCGGTGTATTCCGGAATGTCGAACGACACCCGCACGTGGCTCTGCGCGCCGAGATTGTAGATTTCGTCCGGCTTCAAATCGTAGAGCAGCTTCACGAGGTGCACGGAGTCGGCGAGGTCGCCGTAGTGCAGGTAGAGTTTCGTGCCGTGAACGTGCGGGTCGTTGTAGAGGTGGTCGATCCGCGAGGTGTTGAACGTCGAGGCGCGGCGGATGATGCCATGCACTTCATAGCCCTTCGCCAAAAGAAACTCCGCGAGGTAGGAGCCGTCCTGTCCCGTGATGCCGGTGATGAGTGCTTTCTTCATGACGATAAGGTGCGCAAAAATCAGCAATCTGTCGTTGCGGAGTTGCGCAAATAAAGTTTGTGTAAATGCGCAATGGCGGCTCGACGATTGGTCATTCTGGCCCTTGGGGCGGTGACGGAGAGCGATCTTTCTCTTTTGGAGGGGGCTCGCGAGGCGGCGGCGCGGCGTCGGGATTGGGATTTTGTGGTGCTGCCGGGCGGATACGAGGCCGCGTTGCGCGATCTGGCGGCGTTGGGCGAGCTGCATGGAGCGATCGGGGATTTCGTGAGCGATGCCTGGCTGCGGGAAATTCCGGGCCGGCCCGTGAAGTGGGTGCAGGTCGCCCAAATCTCGCGTCTGGAGGACGGGGTGAACGTGACCGCGCCGTATCAGGCAATGGGGCGACGGGCCGCGGAGACGTTGATTGCCGGCGGCAGCGCGCATTTTGCGTTTGTCGGAGCGGGCGGACAGTTTGCGACGAGGGAACTTGCGGCGGGATTCGGCGCGGAGGTGGGGACGCGAGGTTTCGAGTGGACGAGCTCGACGGCGGTTTCGGCAGCGCATGTGCAGCAATTTTTGCGCGGGCTTCCGCGACCGGTGGGAGTGCTGGCGGGGTCGGACCGCCTGGCGCGGCTGGTGGTCGGCGCGGCGCGACAGCTGGGCTGGCGGTGTCCGCAGGATGTGGCGGTGATCGGTGTGGGCAATCAACGACTGGAATCCGTGCATGCGGGGCTGCCGCTTTCGAGTTTCGAGTTGCCGGGGCGCGAGATGGGGCGGCAGGCGGCGGAAGTGCTGGCGAGGCTGCTGGATGACGAAGCGATTGCCCCTGGAGTTTATCCCGTGGCGGGCGCGCCGATTCTGCACGAGCGGGAAAGCAGTCTCCGGCAGGGGCGCGGCGTGGAACGGGCGCTGGCGTTTGCGCGCAGCCGACTCGACCAGCCGCTGCAGGTCAGCGATCTTGCGCGCGAGGCCGGGATGTCGCGGCGGTC
>DATCRI010000040.1 GCA_036569045.1 Chthoniobacterales bacterium
CCGCCGCTATCTGTTGTCTTATGGACCTTGAAACGATCGACACCTCCCGGCTCGCCACCCGCATTGGCGAACTGCGGAGGTTTCTTTGACTTACCCGCTCTGACCGCTCGCCTCGAGGAGATCGAGGCCCGCATGGCGGATCCCACATTCTGGGATAACAAGGAGACCGCCCAGCGCGACGTGGAAAAGGTCTCCGAATTGCGTGGCAAGATCGGCCCCTTCCGCGAGCTGGAAAGCCGTGTGGCGGACCTCGAGGTCTATCGCGAGCTTGCCCTCGAGGAGACCGATCACGACGCGAAGATGTCGGCGACCGCGGAGGTGGCGAAGGAATTCGACGCCATCACGACGGCGCTCGGAAAATTCGAGCTCGCGCAATTCCTCAACGGCGAGTTCGACGACAGCCCCGCGTATCTCACCATTCACTCCGGGGCCGGCGGCACGGAATCCTGCGATTGGGCGGACATGCTGATGCGGATGTATCAGCGCTGGATGGAGCGCAGTGGCTTCAAGGCCGACCCCGTCGACATCCAGGTCGGCGACGAGGCCGGGATCAAGAGTGCGACGTTCCGCGTGACCGGCGACCATCCGTTCGGCTTCCTGAACTGCGAGCGGGGCGTGCACCGGCTCGTGCGCATTTCGCCGTTCGATTCCGCCAAGCGCCGGCACACGTCGTTCGCGAGCGTCGACGTCACGCCCGAGATCGAGGATGTGCCGATCGAGGTCAACGAAGCCGATCTCAAGACGGATACTTACCGCGCTGGCGGCAAGGGCGGCCAGAACGTGAACAAGGTCGAGACGGCGGTGCGCATCACACACCTGCCGACCGGGATTGTCTGCGCCTGCCAGGCGGAGCGCAGCCAGGGGCGGAATCGCGAACTCGCGATGAAGATGCTCAAGGCGAAGCTCTACCAGATCGAGGTCGACAAGAAGAAGGCGGAGGCCGAGCGCCAGTATGGCGAAAAGGGCGATGTCGCCTGGGGCAGCCAGATTCGATCCTACGTTTTTCAGCCCTACCAGATGGTGAAGGATCTGCGCACCGGCGTGCAGACAAGCGACGTGCAGGCCGTGATGGACGGCGAGATCGATGCCTTCATCGAAGGCAAGCTGCGCGGCCTCGTTTACAAGAAGGGCGCCGGGGACGACGACGAATAGGGCGTCGCGCGGGATCTCCTACTCGGCGGCGCAGTCGCGCAGGCGCCGGGTGATGAGGTCCTGCTCGGGCCGGGCTTCCGCAAGGTCGAGAGCGCGTCGAAAATGGGCGGCGGCGGCACGAAAATCGCCCCGCTGCACCTCGAAATCGCCGAGCACGGCGTGCGTGAGATGGTAGCCGTCGAGCTGACGGCGATTGGGGATGGCGGCGACGGCGGCGAGCCCGGCGGCGGGTCCGTCGATCTTTGCAACGGCCACGGCGCGATTGAGGGCGACGATCGGCGAGTCGGTCAGGAGCACCCACTGGTCGTAGTGGGAGAGGATGAATCGCCAGTTCGTCGAGGCGGCGTCGGGCGCCGTGCAATGGCAGGCGGCGATGCCGGCCTGGATGTGATATTCGGTGAGTTCATTGCCCGCGCTGGCCCGGCGGAGGTGATGAATTCCCTGGGAGATGAGCGCGCGGTCCCAGGCGGCGCGGTCCTGCTCCTCGAGACGAAGAATGCGGCCCTGCGCGTCGGTGCGAGTCGCGAACCGGGCGGCGTTCAGTAGCATGAGGGCGAGCAGTGCGTGGGTGCGGGGCTGGTCTCCGGCGGGATGGCTGGCGAGAAGCTGGGCGAGCCGGATGGCCTCCTCGCAGAGATCGGCGCGGAGCAGGCTGTCGCCGTGGGAGGCCTTGTAGCCCTCGTTGAAGAGGAGGTAGAGAATCTGGAGAACACCGTCGAGGCGGGGCGGCAGGTCGGCGCCGGCAGGAATCTCGAAGGCGACGCCAGCCTCCTGCAGACTCGCGCGGGCGCGCGTGAGCCGCTTGGCGACGGCGGCCTCGCTCGTGAGAAAGGCCTTCGCAATCTCGGCGGGGCTGAGGCCGCCGAGGGTCTTCAGCGCAAGCGCGGTCTGGGCCTCGGGCGGCAGGATCGGGTGGCAACAGGTGAAGATCAGGCGGAGCCGCTGATCGGTGATCTCGTCATCGAAGGCCGGGGCGTTCGCTTCGCCGGGATCGGACATTCGCAGCTCGATCGTCGTGACGATGTCGGTCTGCTTCGCGTGGAAGTTCTTCTCGCGGCGGAGGACATCGAGCGCGAGGTTTCGCGCGGTCTGCATGAGCCACGCGGCTGGGTTCTTTGGGACGCCGTGGTAGGGCCATGTTTGCAGGGCGCGGACGAGGGCTTCCTGCACGACATCCTCGGCAAGCTGCAGACGCTCGACGCCGAAGATTCCGGTGAGGACGGAGACCAGCTTGCCTGCCTCGTGACGGAACAGGCGCTCGGTGAGGCCGGCGATATCCTGCGCGGAGGGCGGCCTCGACGAGTCCGGCAGCGGCGCGCTCACGGCCTAGACCGCGGCGGCGGCATTACGTTCGGCGAGATCGGCGGCGTGGCAACGGGCGAGAAGCGGACGCACTTCCACCGTGATGCCGTAGGGCAGGGCGGGGCACTGTTTGGCGATGGCGAGGGCTTCCTCCATGTCTGCGACGGTGAGCAAAAAGTATCCGGCCACGGTTTCCTTGGCTTCGGTGAACGGGCCGTCGGTGACGGTCCGGTTCTTTCCAGAGACCACGCGGGCCTCGGGCGCAAGGGACTGGCCGCCGCGGCAGGTCCCCTCGGCGATGAGGCCGTTGAACCAGGCCATCCAGTCGGTCATGGTGCGCTGGATCTCATCCGGCGAGAGATTCTGGTGCCAGTCGGTGCCGCGGAAGAGGAGCAGGTATTCGGATTTTTCGGAGGAAGAATTCATGGGAATGGCTGAGGGTTTTCGGATTTCAAAATGACGACGATCGGCGTCCGATCGAAAGGACAGGGCGCCGGATTTTTTTCGATCTACGGCTGGGCGGGCGGGTTCTGGGCGGCTTTGCAGACTTCGTCGAGATTGCGGAGGCCGTCCTCGAACTGGCCGCCGACCATTTTGTCGCAGTCCATGAAGAGGCTGACGGCCTTCATGAGGAAATTGTTTTTCCCGGTCATCGTCCACGTGACGGCGGTGCCGTTGCCCTGCGGAGCGAGGGTGAACTCGGCCTCGTTGGTGCCGGCGAAGGGTTTGCGGAACTCCAGTTTGAAGTGCACGACTTCGTTCGGACGACTGTCGAGGATCGTCATCGTGCCTTCGCCGACTTTTTCGTTGCCGGACCAGGTGAAGCTCGAGCCCGCGCCGGTGGCGGGACCGGCGAAGGTGGCTTTCGAGGTCGGATCCAGCTTCGCCCATGGCGACCACGCCTGCCATTTTCGGAGATCGTTGATCTGGTCGAAGACGATGGCGGGAGGCGCGGAAATCACGGCGCTGCGGGCCACGCGGAAGTCGGAGGGACGGGTGGCGACGACCCCGACGAGAACGATGACGACGATCGCGAGGCCGAGGAGAATTTTGAGGAGCATGGCGGGGGGCCGGTTATCCGCGGAGGCCGGCGAAGGCCTTGCGGCCGGACCAGAGGAGGAACAGGGCGAGCGCGACGATGAGGATGAGCACCGGGTCGGCGAGGCCGCCGCCTTTGGTGATGAAGACGTGGAATGCGAGGATGTTGACGATGACCGGCCCGAGGAAGAGGAGGCCGAAATTGCGGGTGAGCGGGATGGCGACGAGAATGCCGCCGATCAGCTCGCAGGATTTCACGAAGCTCATGTAGCCGGTGGGACCAAACGCGGCCATGAAGTGCGCGATGGGCGAGTCGGGCGGGAACTCGGGCCTGGGCATCATGCCGAGGAAGAACATGAGGCTGAAGAGAACGAAGAGGAGCCCGAGCAGGGCGCCGGCGATGTTGGTGGCGATTTTCATGGATGGTTTTGGTGTGGGTTCAGGGTTCGATCCGGGGCGGAAGCGGACGAGGCGAAGGGCAAGGTCTCGCGGCGATCTCGGTGGACGCGCGGGGGCGTCGATGATCGGGGGAGGGCGCTCATGGTTCGTGGTGCGGGTTTCACGGTTTACGACGAACAATGCCGTGCCGGGAGGACGACAGATACGCGGATTCTTGGAGAAAAGGTCTCCGATGGCAATGCGGCGGGATTTACTCGCGGAAGAGAAAGAGGGCGAAGGTGAGCGCGGCGCCGATCGCATACAGCATCGCCGTGCCGGCGATGAAATAGGGATAGACCATGAGCGCAATTCCGATGACGAGGGGGCGCCAGGAGCCGTTGCGCTTGCCGTAGACGAAGGCGCCCATGCCGATCGAGCCGAAGATGATGGCGCCCAGGAGAGCTTCCGGAGTCATTGCGTGGGACTGAGGAGGGCGGCGCTGCGGCACTTCAGACGGAAGAGCAGGCCGCGGTTCTCGAGGGCGAAGAGGTCGTCGGGTTTGGCTCGAGCGAAGTCGGCTTCGAGCATGGCTTCGACGCGGTGGGCAAAGGCGCGGCTGGCCACGGCGACGGAGAGTTCGAAGTTCAGGATGAAGGAGCGGTAGTCGAGATTGGTGGAGCCGACGATCGAGAGGTCGTCGTCGGCAAGGAGCACCTTCTGGTGCATGAAGCCGGGCTGGTAGCGGTAGATCTTCACGCCGGCCTCGCGCATGCTGGGGTAGAAAGTGAAGGACGAGAGCCAGGGCAGGATGTGGTCCGCGTGCTGGGGAAGGATCAGTCGCACGTCGACACCGCGAAGGGCGGCGTGGGCGATTGCGGCGCGAAGGGCGGGATCGGGCACGAAGTAGGGACTGGCGAGCCAGAGGCGCTTGCGCGCTGAACGGATGACCTCGAAATAAGCCGCGGGACAGGTGTTCCAGACGGCCGCCGGCGTGCCCGGAACGATGGATGCGGCCATTCTTCCCGGCGTGGAGACGACCTCCCAGCGAACCACCGGGATTTCGCGCGTGGTAAAATACCAGTCCTCCACGAAGGGGAGCTGAAGGGCGAGGACGATGGGCCCCTCGAGGGCGACGAAGGTATCGCGCCACGGGCCGAACTTCGGATCGCGCCCCATGTATTCGTCGCCGATGTTCAGCCCTCCGAGGAGGGCGACGCGGCCGTCGGCGATGACGAGCTTGCGGTGGTTGCGGAAGTTCAGCCGGAAACGCTTGCCGCGCTCGCGGTTCGTCACGAAAACGCGCAACTCCACGCCGGCATCGGTGAGCGTGCGGCGGTAGGCGGCGGGAAGGCGGCGGGAGCCGACCTGGTCGATGAGCATCCAGATGGTGACGCCGCGTTCCCGGGCGGCGAGCAGGCGACGCTGGATGTCTCGGCCAAGTTCGTCGTCGTGAACGATGAAAAACTGGATGATGAGGTATTCGCGCGCCTCGTCGATCGCCTGACCGACGGCGGCAAAGGTCTCGTCGCCGTCGACGAGGAGCGTGGCCTCATTGCCGGTGGTGACGGGAAGGTGGGTGAGGCGTTCGGAGAGGTAGGCGGAGTCGCGGTATTTCTCGGTGAGGTCGGATTCGTGCGGCGCGAGGGCGGCGCGGGCTTTCGCGAGAACGTCGGCGAGTGCGGGATCGTCGGTGTGTCCCGCGAGTTTGTAACCGCGGAAGGTGGAGCCGCCGAAGACGGCGAAGAGGGGGATGGCGACGTAGGGAAAGAGCACGAGGCCGAGGGACCAGCCGATGGCGGCCTGCGGCGTGCGCGAGATCAGGATGGCCTGGAGGGCGAAGAAGACACCGGCGAGGTGGCAGAGCGCCAGGATGCCGCTGAGGAGGAGGTCAAACCACATCGGGCCACGATTCTGGCGGAGATTTTCGGGGATGAACAGTCCAGCCGCATCGCGGTGATGAAGGATCGGAATGGACTTTGGCGGGGCTCGCCGGAATGCTGGCGGGATGAGTGAGACGGGGATTTTGACCGTGGATGTGCCGCTGGAAAACGCGGGCTACAGCGTGTGGATCGGCGACGGGCTGCTGGCGTATTGCGGCGAGAAGATTCGGCCGTTCTTTGCGGGCTCGAAGGTGGCGGTGGTGACGGATTCCAACGTCGCGGCGATCTACGGGGAGACGGTGATGGCTTCGCTGCGCGGTGCGGGTTTTTCGCCGACGCTCATCGCGGTGAATGCGGGCGAGGCCTCGAAACGCATGGAAGTCGTCGCGCAGGTGGCGGACGCGATGATCGCCGCCGGGCTGGATCGCAAGTCGCTGCTCGTCGCGCTTGGCGGTGGCGTGGTCGGCGACCTCGCGGGCTTTGTTGCGGCAATCTATTATCGCGGCATTCCCTACGTGCAGATTCCGACAACGGTGGTCTCGCAGGTGGATAGCTCGGTCGGAGGTAAGACCGGCGTCAACGCGGCCGGCGGCAAGAATTTGCTCGGCGCGTTCCATCATCCGCGGCTGGTGCTGGCCGATCCGGCGACGCTCGCGAGCCTGCCGGACCGGGAGTTCAACGAGGGCGTCGCGGAGATCATCAAGCATGCGGCGATTCGCGATCCCGCGATGCTGGCCCTGCTCGACCCGAAGCGGCGCGAAGGTCTCGCCGAGCTGATCGCGCGGAATGTCGCGATCAAGGCGAAGATCGTGGCGGCCGACGAGCGAGAGACGACCGGCGAGCGGGCGTTGCTGAATTTCGGGCACACGGTGGGCCACGGCATCGAGCAGGCGGCGGGTTACGGCGAACTGCTCCACGGCGAGGCGATCAGCATCGGGTTGATCGCGGCGCTGCGGCTGTCCGTCCGGAAGGCGGGATTGCCGGAGGACGAGGCGACGCGGGTGACGACGGCGCTCGAGGCGTTTTCCCTTCCGACGCGGGTGCCAGCCGGCCTGACGACCGACGCGATCATGGAGGCCCTGGCGCGCGACAAGAAATTCGAGGCGGGCAGGGTGCGATTCGTCCTGATCGAGAAGCTCGGGAGTGCGTTTCTTTCGGCGGATGTGACCGTCGAGGAAATTCGCGAGGTGGTCGCAGCGCTGAATTCCCATTCCCCCGCTTGAGATGTGGGAGGGGCATGCTTAACCTGACGTTCCCTTTTTACCAATCATGACAAACACTCCTTCCGACAAGGCGGCTCTTCCCGCATGGTTTTTGATCGTGGGCATCGGTGGCCTCGCCGGCATCGTGCTGGGCGCGGTGCTGTTTTTTGGCGGCGGCTCGACTCCTGCGCCGAAGACCGCGGCGGCCACGCCTGCGCCGACCGTTCCGGCGGCGGCGAAGCCGGCAACCGGGCCGACGACCTCCAAATCCGCGTCTCTGACCACGCTGCCGACGACGCTCGAGGGTTGGAAATCGGAGATCGCCTCGGCCAAGACCGAGAGCTACCCGGCGCTGATGGACGGTGCGTTGCGCGTGAGCGATCCGACGCTGCGCAACCAGGTGGTCGAATCCCTTCTCATCACGTGGCTGAATGCCGATCGCGAAACCTACCTCCAGTATCTCGACGAGCTCGAGGGCAGCGAAGATGAAGGCAAAAACGCCTGGCCGGTGCTCGTTCCGGCTTTCGTGAAGGCGGTGCCGCAGTTGAACGAAAAGGCCGCGTCGTCTCCCGACCTCGAGGAGGCCGTGCAATGGATGACCGATTATTACGCGGAGCAGGATGCCCCCGCCGCGCTCGAATGGGCGAAGAAATGGCTGCTCGGCGACGCGCAGGAGTCGGCGATGGCGACGATCGCCGGTGAACTTTCCAAGACGTCCTTCGACCAGGCTGTCGCTCTCGCCAACGGCATCAAGGACGCGGATTCGCGCTCCGATGCGATGGCGAATATCGGTGCGGCCCTCGCGAAACAGGATCCGCAGAAGGCTCTCACGTGGGCCCAGAGCCTGACGAACCCCGACGAAAAGTCGGCTGCCGTCGAAGAGGTGATGTGGGCGATGTCGGATTCCGATCCCGCCACGGCCGCGCAGCAGGTGCGTGCGATCAACAACCCCGAGTTGCTCGAGAATATTGCCAGCAGCATTGCGGAATCCCTCGCGGCCAAGAATCCGGCCCAGGCCATGCAGTGGGCGGAGGCGATCCCCGCCGGCGCCGCGCAGGATGAGGCGGTGAGCGGCGCACTGACCGGCTGGGCCAAGACGGATCCCAAGGGAGCGCTCTCGAGCCTGCTCGCCAAATACACCAAGAACGCCGACGCCGCGGAGGGCGTCTTCGAGGAGTGGGCGTCGAATTCCCCCGAAGAGGCGGCGGCGCAGGCCCGGCAGGTTGCCGACCCGGCGTTGCGTGAGCAGGCCGTGAGCGGAGTCGTGAACGGCTGGCTGAACAACGGGAACGATCCGCAGGCCGTCGAGCAGTGGGTGGACCAGTTGCCCGAGGGCAAGGATCGCGATGTGGCCTCGGCCGCCGTGGTCGACGTGCTCAGCGTGGAGGAGCCTCAGCTCGCCTGGGACCGCGCGTTGACGATCAAGGATGCCCAGGTGCGCCAGGAGGCGGTGCTTTCCGCCTTTTCCGGTCTCGCGCAGAATGACGCCTCGAATGCCAGGGCGGCGCTCAATTCCTCTTCGCTGACGGCCGAGGATCGCAAGCTTCTCCAGCCGGTGCTCGACGCGACCACCGGCGCGCATTCGTCGCAGCTGCAGAACTAGCCGCTCAGGCCAGGGCCGCCGCCTCGGCGAGATGGGTGGCGGCGATATCCTCGATCTCGCCGACGGATTCCACGCGGGCGAATTGCTCGCGAAGGTGGCGTCCGTGCGGCATGCCGCGACTGTAGGCCATCAACCGGGCACGCATGCTGTGCATGGCCCGGCGTTCGTCGCCACGGCGCGCAGCTTCGAGCCGGCAATGGTGAGCGATGAAGGCCCAGCGCTCGGCGAGGGTGGGGGCGTGAAAGGCGCCGGTGCCGTCCATCGCGGCCTTGATCTCGGCGAAGAGCCAGGGATTCGTCATCGCGGCCCGTCCGATCATCAAGCCCGAGACGCGGGTTTCCCGGCGGCGTTTCAGGGCGTCCGTGGGGCTGGCGATGTCGCCGTTGCCGATCACGGGCATGCTGACGCTTTCGGCCACCTCGGCGATCACGTCCCAGTCGGCCAGGCCCGAGTAACCCTGCTCCTTCGTGCGCCCGTGGACCGCGAGGCGGGTGATGCCAGCCTGCTCGAGGATGCGGGCAGTGGTCGTGGCGTTGATCGTCGAAGCACTCCAGCCGATGCGAATCTTCGCGGTGACCGGAACCGGCGCGACGGCGCGGACCACGGCCAGCGCGACCCGCTCGAGCAGCGGACAGTCCTTGAGCAGGGCGGAGCCGCCCTGTTTGCACACGACCTTGTTGACCGGGCAGCCGAAGTTCAGGTCGATGAAGTCGGGGCCGACCCAGTCGACGACCTGCCTTGCCGCCAGGGCGAGATGCTCCGGGTCGCCGCCGAAGAGCTGCACGCCGACCGGGCGTTCGTCGGGGTGAAATTCGAGGTATTCCTTCGTGCGTTCGTTGCGATGGAAGATGCCTTCGGCCGAGACGAACTCCGATGTGAGCACATCGGCGCCGCGTTCGCGGCAGAGGCGACGAAAGATCGTGTTCGTCACGCCGGCCATGGGCGCGAGGAAGAGGGGAAAATCGGAGGCCGACTGGACGCCGGGCGTCATTGCTCGGCCTGCCGGGCGACTTCGACCTCCGGCGTCGCGCCGGCTCCGTTCGCGGGTTGGGATTTTGCGCCGAGCGACTCGTCGAGGAGGGCGGCGACCTCCAGCTGCACGGCGGGGATCTGCTCGAAGGTGAGGCGCGGGTTGCTCAGGATGAACGTCTCGCCGGTGCTCGGCTTTTCGTAGATGAGCGTATCGTCGTCCGGCGATTCCACGGCGCGTAGCGCCCGCTTGCGCTCGAGCATGAGGGCGAGGATGTAGATCGCGTTCCGGTAGCGCGGGTCGTTCGCGTCGATGAGCGCGCGAAGCAGGCTCTCCGCGTCGTTTTTCTTGAGCGGCTCGGGCGGCGGCGGGGGCGGAAGCTCGTATTTCGTGCGCCAGAACGAGTAGGGCTGCACGTTGTTGTTGCGGTCGCGCCAGGCGTCCTCGGAGAGATCCTCGCGGCGAAATCCGGCGGCGTCGCGGTAGAGCAGGGTGTAGAAGAATTCTCCCTCGACGAATTCGCGGCCGGTGGCGGTGCAGGAGCGGGAGCGTCCCTTGATTTCCCAGTCGTTTTGCATGGCCTAGCCGAAGAGTTTGGGAATCGCGATGTCGCGGTTCGTCGAGCGCATCCAGAGGAGGATGAGGCCGATTACGAAGAAAACTCCGAAGGGCGCCCAGGCGGCGATGTCGGACGGGATGCGGCCGCCCTTGCCGAGCGCGATGAAGAGGTTATTTGCGAAGACGAGCCCGAAGAAGAGCGCGATGGCCATGGCGACGCCGCCGAGAATGCCGCGACGGGAGTAGACGATGCCCATGGGCGCCGCGAGCAGGACGACAATGAAGGCGCTCCATGGCAGCGCCCAGCGGTTCTCGAGTTGCGTGCGAAACGGAGCGAGGCGCGCCGCGGGGAAGTCGGAATTATGCCTGAGGTAGTCGCGAAGTTCGGGCACGGAGAGGTAGTCGGCGTTCATCGTCGAACTGCCGATCCGCCAGGGAGTCTCGCTCCAGTTCTCGATCTTGAACTCCTTGTGGAGCTGCGTCTTCACGATGTCGCCCGCGGGGTTCATATCGAGGATCTTCACGTCCTCGAGCGTCCACACTTTGCGGGCGGTATCGTAGGTGGCGCTGCGGGCATACCATTGGCGCTGGATCGTGCCGTTCTCATCCTGCTGGATGATCTGCAGGTCGTTGATGGCCTGCTCGGCGGGGCGCAGCTTGCGCATATACCAGGTGCGGTGGTCTTCGCGGTTGCGGAAGAGCTGGCCGGTGACGGTAACCTCACGCTTCTTGCCGCTGTTGATCTCCTTGAGCATGGCCTTCTTCGTCTTTTCGGCGTGCGGCGCGCCCTCGAAATTGAAGTAGGTCATGATGCCGACCAGCGCCAGGCCGACGGCGAAAAGCGGCATCAGCACACGCACGACGCTGCGGCCGGAGCCGAGCATCGAGATGATTTCGTTCGCCCGCGACATCTGGGTGAGCGAATAAAGCAGGGCTAGCAGCATGCCGATAGGCAGGCTGATGACGACGATCTGCGGGAACTGCGCGATGTAGAACTCGAGAATGAACTTGAGCGACGCGTGACCGGCGATGAAATCGGGGCCGTTGTCGCTAAGGTCGAAGACGAGCCAAATTGCGATGAATCCGAAAAAGCAGTAGAAAAACGGGACGAGAAATTTTTTGAGGACGTATCGATCGAGAATGGTCATGGAAGCGGCAAGTGTGGACCTCAGCCCAGGCGCGGTATCTTCGCGCCTTCCCTGCCGTGTTCAACCCCAAAGCGCGAGGGATCGCCGGCCGTGATTTCGCTCGTGGAGGGCGGGGCAGCCCCGGTGGTGGGTGCGTTCGAACGCGAGGTGGCGGAAATCTTTTCGGCGACCGGGCTGCTGTCGAAGCGACCGGGATTCGAATGGAGGCCCGAGCAGCAGGAGATGGCCTGCGCGGTCGCGCGCACGCTGGAACGCGGCGGGCATCTTGTCGTGGAGGCCGGCACCGGCGTGGGGAAGTCCTTCGCCTACGTGATCCCGGCCATTCTCCATGCGGTGCGGACGAAGCGGAAGGCGATCATCTCGACGCACACGATCAATCTCCAGGAGCAGCTCGTTTACAAGGACATCCCGGCCCTGCAGGCGCTGCTGCCGGTGGAGTTCGAGGCCGCGCTGTTGAAGGGGCGGCAGAACTACTGCTGCGGCACCCGGCTTTCGCGAGCGATGCGGCAGTCGGACGGATTGTTCACCTCGCCGCAGCGGGCGGAGCTGGAGCGTATCAATGAATGGAGCCTGCACACGAAGGACGGCTCGCTGAGCGACTTCGCCGAGCAGCCGGATCCCGAGGTGTGGTCGCAGGTGTGCAGCGAGCGATCCATCTGCACGCAGCGGACGTGCGGGGGGAACTCGCGGTGTTTTTACCAGGCGGTGCGCCGGCGATTGCTGAGCGCGCAGGTCGTCGTGGTGAATCACACGCTCTTTTTCACGCTGCTGGGCTCCGAGGAGGAGCTGAACGGCCGGCCG
The DNA here is from genome assembly GCA_036569045.1 of Chthoniobacterales bacterium. Classification (NCBI taxonomy): domain Bacteria; kingdom Pseudomonadati; phylum Verrucomicrobiota; class Spartobacteria; order Chthoniobacterales; species Chthoniobacterales bacterium. The sequence continues at coordinate 12,033 of DATCRI010000040.1, forward strand.
GATGGCGGTTTCATCTTCCCGAACGACTTCGTGATCTTCGACGAGGCGCACACGATGGAGGGCGTCGCGTCGCGGCACATCGGCTTCTCCGTGTCGCAATACGGCCTCCGGCAGTCGCTGCAGCGGCTCTACAATCCCCGCACGAAGAAGGGCCTGCTTTCCGTGCTGCGGCAGGCGGAGGGCATGCAGGCGGTGGGCGAGTTGCTGCCGGTCGCGGATGAATTTTTCGACGAAGTCGGGCGCCGGTGCCGGTTCGGCAAGGGCCGCGAATACCGGGTGCGCGAGCCTTCGCTGACCGACGCCTCGGAGCTAACCGGGGGATTGACGCGGCTGCTCGAGCGAATCGGCATCGCGGCGTCGAAGTGCGAGGACGAGGTCACGAAGGCGGAGTTGCTCGACCTGGCCAGGCGCGTGCGCGAGAGCCGCGCGGGCGTGGCGGACTTTCTCGACCAGGCCGATCGCGGCCACGTGTATTGGGTGGAGCAAACCGGGCGGCGCGAGTCGCTGCACAATCTCCACGCCGCGCCAATCGATCTCGCCGGCTGCCTGCGGCGGCTGCTCTTTCGCGACGGGGCGTGTTCCGTCCTCACGAGTGCGACGCTGGCCGTGGGCGGCGACGACCTCCGGTATTTTCGCGAGCGGGTCGGCGCGGACGACGTGCCGGGGCGCCAGATCGGGAGTCCGTTCGACTACGAGCGGCAAATGCAGCTGCACGTGGTGCGAAAAATGCCCGATCCTCGCGACGCGGGATACGAGGACGCCCTCGAGAAATGGGTGCTCCGCTTCCTCGAGCAATCCGACGGCCGCGCCTTCGTGCTTTTCACGAGCTACGCGCTGATGGCGCGCATGGCGGAGCGGTTGCGGGTCGTCTGCGAGCGCAAGGGCTGGCCGCTGCTCGTGCAGGGCGAGGGGATGTCGCGCACGCGGCTGGTGATGGCTTTCCAGGAATCCGGCCGCGCGGTGCTTTTCGGCACGGACAGCTTCTGGAGCGGGGTCGACGTGCCGGGCGAAGCGCTCTCGAACGTGATCATTACGCGACTGCCTTTCGCGATGCCCGACCACCCGCTCATCGAGGCCAAGCTCGAGGCCATCACCGAGGCGGGTGGTGATGCCTTTCGCGACTACTCGCTGCCGGAGGCGGTGCTGAAGCTCCGGCAGGGCGTGGGCCGGCTGGTGCGTGCGAAATCCGACCGCGGCATCGTTGTCATCCTCGATAGTCGCATCGTCTCGAAACCCTACGGGCGCGCGTTTCTCGCCGCGCTGCCGAAATGCCCCGTGGAGATTCATTGAGCCGGAAGCCAATTCTTCGTGGCTGGTTGCGGTGGGGGCTGCTCGCGGTAGCGGCGTTGCTCCTGCTGCCGGTCGTCCAGGTCGTCGCCGTGAAAGGGATCAATCCGCCGACGACTCCCGAGATGATCCGATTTCGTCTTTTTTCGGACGATGCCGCGGCCAGAAAGCGCGGTCTGCGCTACGAATGGCTGCCGCTCGCGAAGGTGCCGCGCCCGATGATCCGCTACCTCTGGGCGTCGGAGGATCAGCGATTTTTCGTGCACGACGGGATCGATTTCGAGGAGATCGACGATGCCTTGAAGGAGTCGCGCCGATCCGGGAAAAAGCCGCGTGGCGGGTCGACCATCACGCAGCAGTGCGCGCGTTCGCTGTTCCTCTGGCAGGGGCGCTCCTGGGTGCGCAAGGGGCTGGAGGCGTATTACACGGTGCTGATGGAGGCGATCCTGTCGAAACGCCGGATTCTCGAGCTCTACGTGAATGTCATCGAGTTCGGACCGGGAATTTACGGCGTCCAGGCAGCGGCGGAAACGTGGTATCACCTGCCTCCGGATCGACTGTCGAACTCGCAGATGGCGATGCTTGCGGCCGTGCTGCCGAATCCCAAGGAATGGAACCCGTTGCGGCCCACCGCCCGGGTGCGGCAGCGCCAGCAGCGCGTGCTCCGGCTCGAACGCATGGCGGATTTTCCCGAGCGCGAGCTGCGCTGAGGTGGGCGTGGCCTAGGATTCCGCATTGCCAAATCGGACACCCGCCCTATTTTCACCGGGACTTTTATGAAGCGCTCCCTGCGTGCGATCCCTCGCCACCTTTTCGCCTGGCTCTCCGTTTTCCTGCTGACCACATCCGTCGTCCGGGCGGTGGAAAGTTACATCATCGTGGACAATCAGACCGGGCACATCCTGGCCTCGAAGAATCCGGATGAGAAACGGCAGATCGCCAGCCTGACGAAGATCGCCACCGCGGTCGTCGTGCTCGACTGGGCGAAGCTCACCAACGCCGACCTCGGCGAGCTCGTCACGGTTTCCGAGGAAGCGGTGCGCGTCGGCGGCGTGAATTCCACCGGCCTCCAGCCGAACGATCTGATCTCGCTGCGAGACCTGCTCTACAGCGCGCTGATGGCCTCGGACAACGCTGCGGCGCAGACGCTCGCCTACCACATTGGCCGTCGCCTGCCGAATCCCGAGGGCCTCGACGCAACCGGGAATTTCGTCGCGCACATGAATGCGCTCGCCCGCACGCTTGGCATGAAGCGCACTCGTTACCTGAATCCCAGCGGCCTCGACAACATGGAGGGCGGCCTGCCCTTCTCGACCGCGGCGGACATCGCCCGGCTCACGAGCTATGCGTATTCCAAGTCGGGCTTTGCGTTCTACGTCGCTCAGACCTCCCGCGAGATTCATCTTTTCCGCGCCGGCCAGCCGATGAGCCTGTGGCTGAAGAACACGAACCCCTTGCTCGATCAGGAAGGTATCGACGGCGTGAAGACTGGCCGCACCGCGAAAGCCGGCGATTGCATCGTGCTATCCTCGGATCGCACGCCCGAGTCGAAGCGCGAGGGCGAGAAGGTTTTCATCACGCCCCGCCGCGTGAACGTCGTCCTTCTCGGTGCGCAGGATCGCGCCGGTGAAGGCCTCGCTTTCGTGCGAAAGGGCTGGGCCCTCTACGACCGATGGGCCGCCGAGGGGCGAAAGACGAAGAAGGGCACGTCCCTTTAGGTCCAAAAAATCCGCATGGGGTCGAAACGAATCGGAGTTCTCACCAGCGGCGGCGATTGCCCAGGGTTGAACGCCGTTCTTCGCGCCGTGGTGCGTGCCGCCGACGGCCTCGGCTGGGAGGTGCTCGGGTTTCGTGACGGATTCGAGGGGTTGCTGCCCGAGGGCGGCGATTACATGGTGCTCGATCGCGCCTCGACCACCGGCATCATGCACACCGGCGGCACCCTGATCGGCACGACCAACCGCGGCCATTTCGTGTCGAAGGTGCGCGCCGGCGAGAAGATCGGGATTCCGCGCGAGATCATCGCGCAGGCCCGGCGCACCTTCGATCACCTCGAGCTCGATGCCCTCATCGCCATTGGCGGCGACGGTTCCCTCTCGACGGCGCTGCAGCTTTCCGAGCGGGGATTTCCGGTGATCGGCGTCCCCAAGACGATCGACAACGACCTCGAGGCCACCGCGATGACCTTTGGCTTCGACTCCGCGGTGTCGTGCGTGACCGATTCGCTCGACCGGCTGCACACCACGGCCACCAGCCACAAGCGCGTGATGGTGCTCGAGGTGATGGGCCGCCACGCCGGCTGGATCGCCCTCTACGGCGGACTCGCCGGTGGCGCCGATGTGATTTTGATTCCCGAGATTCCTTTCCAGATCGATCGGGTTGTGGAGCAGGTGCGTCTTCGTGAAGCCGAGGGCTACAAGAGCACGATGATCGTCGTGGCCGAGGGGGCCAGCCCGCGCGGCGGCCGCCAGTCCCGCCTGCAGACCTCGACCGGCGAATACCGGCTGGGCGGCATCGGCGAAATGATCGGCCGCGAGATCGGCGAGCGCACGCGGAAGGACACCCGCGTGTGCGTGCTCGGGCATCTTCAGCGGGGTGGCGCCCCCACTTCGCTCGATCGCATTCTCGGCACCCGCTTCGGGGTGCAGGCCGTGAAACTCATCCAGGAAGAGGCGTTCGGCTCCATGGTGAGCTACCAGAATTACCAGACGCGCGCCGTGCCGCTCGCGCACGCCGTGCACCGCCTCCGTCGCGTGGATCCGCATGGGCAGATGATGGAAACCGCTCGCGCGATGGGCATCACCTTCGGCGACTAGCGTGGCTGCCGAACCGTCGCCCGATTCTCCCCGAGGGCCTTCGAAACCCGCCGAGAAAATGCGCCTCGACGCGCTGCTCGTCGCGCGAGGCCTCTTCGAATCCCGGGAACGCGCCCAGCGCGCCCTCATGGCGGGCACCGTGGAGATCGACGGCCGGCGCGCCGGCAAGCCGGGGGATCGCGTGCGCACGGATGCGGCCGTCACCGTGCTCGAGCCCGAGAAATACGTGAGCCGCGGCGGGCTGAAGCTCGAGGCGGCGCTCGATGCGTTTGGGATCGATCCCGCCGGGCGCGAGTGCCTGGACATTGGCGCGTCGACCGGCGGCTTCACCGATTGCCTGCTTCAGCGCGGTGCGGCGCGGGTGCATGCGCTCGACGTGGGCCGCAACCAGATGCACTGGCGCATCCGCAACGATCCCCGCGTGGTCGCGCGTGAGGGCATCAACTGCCGCAATCTCACCGCCGCGGACATCGATGGCACGCCCTGGCTCGCCGTCGCCGACGTGAGCTTTATTTCTTTGACCTTGATCCTGCCGCCCGCGTTTGAGTTGCTCGACCCCGATGGCTGCATGGTCGTGCTGATCAAACCGCAATTCGAACTTTCCCGCGACGCTGTCGGCAAGGGCGGCATCGTCAGCGATCCCGTCTCCCACGCCGCCGCGGTGGAGAAAATTCGCGCCTTCGTCATGGAAAAGATGGGCCGGAAATGGAGCGGCATCATCGACTCGCCGATCCTCGGCATGACCGGCAACCGCGAGTTTCTCGCCTGCATCCGCCCATGATCGGTCTCATCGCCCATTCCGAGAAAGCCGACGCCCGCGAGCTGGTCACGGCTCTGCGTCGGGAGCTGGACCGCCGCGGTGCGGAATATGTCATGGAAGCGGAGACCGCGGCGCTGGCCGGCGCCTCCTCCAACCTCGACGAGGTGCAGGTCGCCGAACGCAGCGATCTCCTCGTGGTGATGGGCGGTGATGGGACGATCCTGCGCGTCGTTCATCGGGTCGGCGCGGCGTTGCGCCCGATCTTCGGGATCAACCTCGGCTCGCTCGGCTTTCTCACCTGCCTCGGGCCGACCGAGGTCGAGCGCGCCGTGGACGCCATCGTCAGCGGCGACTTCCTGCTCAGCAGTCGCTCCCTGCTGAAAGTCGAGCTGCTCTCGGCGGGAGCGCCCGTGCAGACGTTCTATGCGCTCAACGACGCCGTGGTCAGCCGCGGTGAGCGGTCGAAGCTCGTGAAAATCGACGTCCGCATCGACGGCGAGGTGCTCACGAATTTCAACGCCGACGGGCTCATCGTCGCCACGCCGACGGGCTCGACCGCCTATTCGCTTTCCGCCGGCGGGCCGATCCTGCTGCCGGATACCGGCGTCTTCGTCATCACGCCGGTCTGCCCGCACGTGCTTACGAACCGATCGACGGTGGTGAGCGATCAATCCCTCGTCGAGGCGCGCCTCTCGGTGCCCGGGCAGGAGGTTTTCATCAGCATGGACGGCCAGTCGCCGGTGGAAATGCGGCTCGACGACGTGCTGCGCATTTCGCAGTCCGACCGCGTGCTGCCGCTTGCCATGCTGCCCGAGCGGCCGTTTTCCAGGGTCCTTCGCCAGAAGCTCAAGTGGAGCGGGAGCAACGTATGACGATCGACCAGATTCTCGGACCGGCCGACGTGATCCTCACGCTGCGCGCAAGCGACAAGGCGGCTGCCATCGAGGAAGTCCTCGCCCAGGTGCGCGGGGACGACCGCGTCGTGAGCTGGGAGCGGCTGCGGGCGGCGGTGATCGAACGCGACGCGCCGGCCCTCGAGCAGGGCGGCTACGGCATCTGCATCGCGCACGGGCGCACCGATGCCGTGAAGGCGCTGGTGATGGCCGCCGGGCGTTCCGAGGAGGGCGTCGTTTTCCCGGGCACCGAGTCGAAGGTGCACCTCATCTTCGTGGCCGGCATTCCCTCCGCGATGAATTCCGAGTATCTGCGCCTCGTCGGGGCGATCGCTCGCGTGTGCCGGGAGCCGAAGTCGATGGAGGCCCTGCTGGCCGCGCCCGACGGCGAGACTTTCGTCGAATTACTCGACTCGGCCACCACCCGGCTGTGAAACCAGTTGTGCGCTCCCGCGATTCGGAACACAATTTCGCCATGGCTACGTGCTCGATTTCCCGGAATGTCGGCGGTTTGGAACGCCTCGGATGTCTTGCCTTCGGAGGGCTGTTTCTTCTGAAGGGAATCCTCTCCCGGCGCACATCGCGCACGCTTTTTGGAGGGCTCCTGATTTACCGGGGCCTCACCGGCAACTGCAAAGCCTACGAGGCGCTCGGGATCGATACGCGACCGGCCGCGGAGAAAACCGAAGGCTGATTTCCCGACGTGGCGCTGCTCGAAGTCAAAGACCTTCAGGTGTGGTTTCCCGTGCTCGGGGGCGTGTTGCGGCGCCGGGTGGGGGAGGTCAAGGCGGTCGATGGCGTGAGTTTTTCCGTCGAGCCGGGGCAGACCGTGGGGCTCGTGGGTGAAAGCGGCAGCGGCAAGACGACAATCGGCCGCGCGTTGATGAGGCTCGTGCCGGCCACCGGGGGCTCCGTCACCTTTGAAGGGCGCGACATCCTTTCGATGAGCGAGGGGCAGTTCCGGCCGTTCCGCCGGCGCATGCAGATCATTTTTCAGGATCCGTTCGGCTCGCTGAATCCGCGGATGACGATCGGCGGCATCGTCGGCGAAGCGCTGGAGATTCATTTTCGGCAGATGTCCGTCTCCCAGCGGCGTGACCGGGTCGCGGATCTTCTGCGGCAGGTCGGGTTGAAGCCCGAGATGATGGGGCGTTATCCGCACGAGTTCAGCGGCGGGCAGCGGCAGCGCATCGGCATCGCCCGGGCGCTGGCGGTCGAGCCCGACTTCATCGTCTGCGACGAACCGGTGAGCGCCCTCGACGTGAGCGTGCAGGCGCAGATCGTGAACCTGCTTCAGGATTTGCAGGCGCAACTCGGCATGGCCTACCTTTTCATCGCCCACGACCTTGCCGTGGTGGAGCACATCAGCGATCACGTTCTGGTGATGCACCACGGCAAGATCGTCGAGAGCGCGAGCGCGGAAGCGATTTACCACGACCCGCAGCACGACTATACCAAGAAGCTCCTCGCGGCCGTGCCGACGATGTAGCCTTTTCCATTCGATGCACCCTTTTTTGCGAAAACTCCTCGGATTCAACTGGATCCTGCTGGGCCTGATGATCGCCCTGATGGGCTACGGGGTCTACGCCATCTATAGCGCGACCTGGATGCGCGACAGCAACTTCTGGCGGGACCAGATCAAGTGGGTGATCATCTGCGTGCCGATTTTCTTTGCCGTCTCGCTGGTCGACTACCGCTGGGTGCGCATCGGCGCGCTGCCTCTCTACATCCTGGGATTGGCCGGTCTCGTGGCGACAATGCTCTTCGGCCAGAAGGTTTACGGGGCCCGAAGCTGGCTGAACCTCGGTTTCATGAATTTCCAGCCGTCGCAGCTCGCCCTGCTCGCCGGCATTCTCACGCTCTCGCTCTTCATGAGCCAGTTCAAGAACCTGCATCCGTTCATCCGACTCGCGGCGTCGGGCGCGATCGTCGGCGCGCCATGGGTGCTCATCCTCATCCAGCCCGACCTCGGCTCGGCGCTGGTCTGGATTCCCGTCGTGCTCGGCATCCTGTTCATCGGCGGCATCCCGAAGCGTTACCTCATCTCGCTCATGCTCCTCGGCCTGGCCGCGGTGCCGCTCGTCATCAATTTTGGTCTGAAGCCCTATCAGAAGGACCGTATCCTGACGTTCATCGACCCGACCCGTGATCCGCAGGGCGCCGGCTGGGCGATCAACCAGTGTCTCATCGCCATCGGTTCCGGCGGGTTCTGGGGCAAGGGTTTCAAGGCTCCGAATACGCTGAACGAGCTCGGCTTCTTGCCGTCGACCGCGGTGCACAACGACTTCATCTTCGCGGCCATGGGTGAGCAGCACGGCTTCGTCGGCGCGGTGATCCTCATTGGCGTGATCGGGTTGACGTTGCTGACGGCGCTCTACGTCGCCATGACGGCTGGCGACAACCTCGGCCGCTACATTGCCGTCGGCGTGCTGATGATGCTTTTCGCGCACGTGTTCGAGAACATCGGCATGACGATTCAGGTGACGCCGATTACCGGCGTGCCGCTGCCGCTCGTAAGCTACGGCGGATCGTTCCTGATGATCACGCTCATCAGCTTTGGGTTGCTGCAAAGTGTCTGGATCCATCGCCGCATCGCCACCTAAGGGGCGGTTGATTTCCTCCGCCTCCGCCGCTATTCTGCGCGCACATGGTCGCATTGGTTAACGAAGCATCGCTCGTCGACAAGGTGCTCGACGGCGCCCGCATCTCTCGCGAGGAGGCCCTGGAACTTTACCGTCTGCCGCTCAACGAGCTTGGCGCTCTGGCCGACGCCCGCCGCAAGCTCGCGAAAGCTGCCGCCTACGGGGGGCGCGGCAACGAGGTCGTCACCTACCTCATCGACCGGAACATCAACTACACGAACGTCTGCAACGTTTACTGCAAGTTCTGCGCCTTCTATCGCACCGAGAAGGACGCCGATCACTACGTCCTCTCCGAGGCGGAGCTCGATCACAAGCTCGATGAACTCACGTCCGTCGGCGGCGTCCAGGTCTTGTTGCAGGGCGGGCACCACCCCGGCCTGACGATCGATTTCTATCTCGGGATGCTTTCGCACATTCGCGAGAAGTATCCGCACATCAACGTTCACGGCTTCAGCCCGCCCGAGTTCAATCACTTCTCGGAGGTCTTCAGGATGCCGCTCGTCGAGGTTATCACAAAGTTTCGCGACGCCGGCCTCGGCTCCATCCCCGGCGGAGGCGGCGAGATTCTCGTCGACCGCATTCGCAACCGCATCGCCCCGCTCAAGTGCGACTCCGACCACTGGCTCGAGGTCATGCGCATCGCGCACACCCTCGGCATGAATTCCAGCGCGACGATGATGTTCGGCCACGTCGAGACGCTCGACGACCGCCTCGAGCATTTGCAGCGGCTGCGCGACGCGCAGGACGATACCGGCGGCTATACGGCTTTCATCTGCTGGACCTTCCAGCCCGAGAACACAAAGCTCCGCGCCGAGCCGGTCGGTTCGTCCGAATACCTCCGCATGCAGGCGCTCTCGCGCATCTTCCTCGATAATTTCGAGAACGTGCAGAGCTCGTGGGTGACGCAGGGGCCGCGCATCGGCCAGGTGGCGCTCAGCTACGGCGCGAATGATTTTGGTAGCGTGATGATGGAGGAGAATGTCGTCAGCAAGGCGGGCGCGACCTTCCGACTCGACGCTCCGATGATCGAACGCCTCATCCGCGAAGCCGGCTACGAGCCGCACCAGCGCAACAACTGGTATCAACTTCTCAGCTAGCGTGCTTGTTGGCCCGCGAGCCGTTTGCTACTTTCTCCCATGCTTTTCCGCCCCAGCGTGCGTGCCGGCCTCCGGCTCGCCATCGTCCTGTGCCTTGCCGGCTGCTCGGCATGGGCGGATGAGTTCGTGACGGTCGACTTCCCCGTCACGACGCGAAAGATCGTCGCCCCGGGGCTCTCCGCCGCCCCTCGGCAGGTCGCCGCGCCGGACGGCATGGGCTACACCGAGGTGCTGCTGCGCCCCGTTCGCAAGGAGACGCGCGTCGCGCTCACCTTCGTGTTTAAGGAGGACGGCGGCAAGGGGCCGTCCGTATTCTGGAAGGGCGACGCGAGCGGACAGCAGGTCACGATTTCCGACGATCTCGGGCAGGGCGTGGTCGGGATGAATCGACGCACGATCATGCTGCCGCCCGAAATTTCGAACGAAGCCGGCCGGCTTTACGTGATGGGGCGGCAGGACTGGCTGCGGCGCATGCGCATCGACTGGTGCGAACCGTCTTCCGTGCTCGTCGCGGCCGACCAGGAGCGGCCGGCTCTCCTCGTCGGGGGTGCGAAGTTGCTCGATCGCGACGTCACCGGGCAGACCGTGATGACGCCGCCCGATGCGTGGTTCGGCCCGGTGCTCGACGCCGCGTTGATGGATGGCGTGGTCGATCTCTCGGAAAGCGTCGAGCTGGAGGTCCCGTTGAAGGGAACGAGTGGCAACGTCCGGCTCCGCGCCAAATTTCTGGGTCTGCCCCTCCAGCGCGCGGTGCGCGTGTGGGTGAATGGCAAGCCGGCCGGGCGGATGCAGCCCGAGTTGCCGAGCATGACGGATCCCGGATACGTGCGCGGCGCCAAACGGATGGTTTACGCCGGCTGGCGCGAAGGCTCCCTTTTTCTAGAGGCCGGCACCTTGCAGGACGGCAGCAACACGATCCTTTTCGAGTCGCCGGGCAAGGGCGTCTTCCTGAGTGGTGCCGCGATGGAAATCGAGACGCCCGTGGTGGACGACGTCCCCGAGGAAACGCCGCCGCCCGAGCTGGCAAAGCCCAGTCCCTCGCCGGCCCCGACGGCAACGCCCGCCGAAGAGCCGGCCCCGGTCGTTTCCGACCCATTGTCGCCATAGCTTTTTGGCGGAACCTGCGCTAAGTAACCCGTCTCCCTTATGAAACTCCGTCCCTTTCGTTCGCGCCGCATGGCGGCCTACACGCTCTTCGAAATCATGCTCGTGCTCGCGATCATCGCGGTGCTCCTCGGCTCGGCGATCTACATGCTCGGCGGTCAGCTCGATGTCGCGAAGGTGAAGCGCGTGGATGCCGATGCGCAGACCTTCGGCGTGGCCCTGCGTTCCTACGAAATGATGAGCCTCGCAAAGCCGACGACCACGCAGGGGCTGGCTGCGCTCGCGGTGCGCCCGACGACGGAGCCGGTGCCCAAGCGCTGGATCAAGCAGATGGAGGCGGTGCCCATGGACCCATGGAACCACCCCTATAATTATTACAACCCTGGGAAGAAGAATCAGCAGGGTTACGACTTTTTCTCGAGCGGCCCCGACGGCATCGCGGGCAACGACGACGACATCTGGCCGCAGTAGGCCGGCCCCTTTTTGTGCGCTCCTCCCGCCCGGGATTTACGCTGCTGGAAATCATGATGGTGCTCGCGTTGATCGCGATCATCTTCATCGGGTCCGCACCGTTGATCGTCGCGTCGAGCCGGGAGCGCAGCATGCGGGACGCGGCTTCGGAGATCGAGGCCATGGTGCGTGCCGAGCGGCATGACGTGATGGCCTCGGGCGAGCGGCGGGTGCTCGAGATCCGGCCCGCCGGTTTTTTCGAAAAGGGGCTGAAACCGCGCGAGGTGCTTCCCATGACCAAGGCTGCCAAACTGACCTTCCGCGCACCCGGGGAGCGGGACTGGGGCAAGCCCACGGGGCAGGAATGGGAATTCTCGCCGATCGGCATGGTCACGCCGCTCTCCGTGCGCCTCGAGAATGGCGATTACTGGATGGAGCTGGATTTTGACATGCTCACCGGGCGTCTGGCGGAGGAGCGGTATGCGTTCTGAGCGGCGGCGCTCCCGCGGACGCGGCGGCTTCACGCTGCTCGAGGTGCTGATGGCGGTGGCCATTTTTGCCTTCGCCTCGATCGGGTTGCTGATGGCGTTGCAAACGTCGCTCGCCGGCGCGCAGGCGACCCAGCGGGACTCGCAGGTGCAGACGGGCCTTTCCAATCGGCTGGCGCGCTATTCCGTGGGGCCGATGCGAGCGGTCGAGGAGGACGAGGCCGAGAATGATGTGAACTACCACATTCAGGTCGGGCGCGAAGAGGTGACGAACGAGGACCGCGCCCTGCTGCGCGGATTCTGGCGCATTAGCGTAACGGCCTCGTGGACCGATGACGGCGGCCCGCAGGAGTGGACGGCCTCGCATCTTGTTTACCGGAGCGACGGATGAAACGGACCCGCGGCTTCACGCTCTTCGAGATCCTCATCTCGATCGCGATTTTTCTGATGCTGGCGACCGGCATTTTCGCGGCCGTGAAGGCGGCCTTCACCGCCACGTCCCAGGTGGCGACGGCGCAGCTCGATTCCGAGCGCCGCGAAGCCTTCCAGCAGCTCCTTCGGCGCTTTTTTCTCAGTCTGCCGCCTGAGGCGAAGGTGGAACTGCGGCTGCGAAAGCAATCCGGCCGCGGCGATGTCGTCGAGTTGCTCGCGTGGCCGGTGCCGCCGTTTCTGCGCTTCGGAACGGATTCCAGTGACGGCATCGCGATCACGGGGCTGCCGGATGGGCGTGGAAATTTCCGGCTGTCGCTGGGATATTTCCGCGCCGACGACCCGCCCGAGAAGCGCGACCTTGCGCTCGAGGACGCCCATTGGCTGACGCTGCTGCCCGACGTGAAGGAGATCCGCTGGCGATTCGCGCCGGCGCGAAATCCCGTGCTGGTGGATTCCTGGAACGGTGGCAGCGGCCGGCCGGGAATTGCGGAGCTGACCCTGAACATGGCCGATGGGACGGATGGCACGTATTCGTATTGGATTCCGCCGCTGCAGCGTCGGTCCAGCGGGGGCGGGGAGGATTCCAACCAACCTCCGCCGGCCGCCGCGCCTGCGGGCGAAAATCCGGGCGGTCAGGCTCCGCCGGCCGAGGATGCGGACGAGGGGGGGACTCAGTGATCGCGGCGATTCGAGCTCTTCCTCCGAGCCGGAATGGCAGCGCGTTGCTGCTGTCGCTCTGGTGCGTGGCGATCCTCTCGATCACCGTGCTGGCGGTTGCGCGCATGGTGATGGCCGATGTGGACGACGCCGGCCTGCGGAATCGCCGGTTTCAGGCCCGCGAGCTGGCGCTCACGGGCATCGCCTACGGAATGCACCCGAAGATCGAGCCGTGGGATCCCTTGCTCGATCAGCATTTTCCCGACGGCAGCTCGCTGCGCGTGCGCGTGTCGAGCGAAGGCTCGCGGCTCGATATCAACCGGATGGTGAAGGAGCGGGGACAGCGGACCTTGCGGAAATTGTTTGAAATCTGGAAGGTGCCGTCCGAATCCATCTCGATGATCACCGACTCCCTGGTCGATTGGACCGATGCAGACGACCTGCGCTCCCTAAACGGCGCGGAGCGGGAGCAACTCGTCAAGCAGTCGCAATATTCGTTGCCGGCGAATCGAGACTTTCGTTCTGTCACGGAGATGGAGAAGGTGAGGGGAATGGATGTTGTTGCCGCTGCCAGGCCCGATTGGGCCAAGTTTTTCACCGTGCGCGGTGGCCGGCGGATCGACCTCCAAGAGGCCGAAATCGACGTGATGCGCGCCGCCGGGGGGCTGTCGATCGACCAGGCCCGGCAGATCGATCTGGCGCGCCTCGGACCGGACCGGCTTCCGCAGACGAAGGACGACCTGAAGATCAAAAGCGTCGACGAATTTCTCCGGAAAATGGGAATCTCCGAGCTCCAACGGAAACAGATGGGGTCGCTTTTCTCCGCGGGCACGGGACCGACCCGGATCGAGAGCAAGGCGACCGTGGGCGGCACCGCCTACACGGTGACGGCCATCGTGGCGAAGGGAAGCGGCGGCGGAGAACCGCCGTTGCTGGATTGGGAGGAACGATGAAGCGACGCTCTCCCGAACCGGACGTGGTGATCCGGCTCTTCGCCGAGGACTGGCAGCACTGGGAGTTTTCCAACGGCTCCCCGCGCAAGCTGGCCGGCATTCCGGAGAATGGAGCGCGGCGCACGCTGGCCGTGCCCGCGCGACAGGTGCTCGCCTCGCCGCTGTGGATCGAGGATGGCGACCCGGCCCTCGCGCGGGAGGCCGCGAAGCTCGAGCTCGAGGTGCGCGGGTTGCTCTCGCGCACGACCGGCATGCAGGGCGTGTCGCTGCGCCTGCTGCCCGAAGACAAGCGCACCCTGGCCGTCGCGGCGG